>CAYIRZ010000295.1:0-4171 GCA_964365845.1 uncultured Streptomycetaceae bacterium | reverse complement strand
TAATGCAGCAAACGCGGACCGATGCCCGCGCCTGCGGCGGCAGCGCCGGCAACGCAGTTGCTCGAGGTCACGAACGGATAGGTGCCGTGATCGACGTCGAGCAGCGTGCCCTGCGCGCCCTCGAACAGAAGATTGCTCCCCGCCTCGTGCGCTTCGTAGAGCATGCGCGGCACGTCGGCAACCATCGGTTTGATGCGCTCAGCCAATGCCAGCGTCTCGTCCAGCGTCTTTTGAAAATCGACGATTGCGGCGCGAAAATAGTTCTTGAGCACAAAATTGTGGAAATCGAGCACCTCGCCAAGCTTGGCGGCAAAGCGCTCGCGGTGGAACAGGTCCTGCAGCCGGATCGCGCGCCGCGCAACCTTGTCTTCGTAGGCAGGCCCGATACCGCGGCCGGTCGTGCCGATCTTGCCGACACCCTTGGCCGCTTCGCGCGCCTGATCCAGCGCAACATGATGCGGCAGGATGAGCGGGCAGGCCTCGCTGATCTTGAGCCTGGAGGTCACGTCTACGCCCGCCTGTTCCAGGGTCTCGACTTCTTCGAGCAGTGCCTGCGGCGAGAGCACCACGCCGTTACCGATATAACAAGCCACCTTGTCGCGCAGAATACCGGACGGGATCAGATGCAACACCGTCTTCTTGCCGCAAATCACCAGCGTGTGGCCGGCATTGTGCCCGCCCTGAAAGCGCACCACGCCCTGGGCATGGTCGGTCAGCCAGTCGACGATCTTGCCTTTGCCTTCGTCACCCCACTGGGTACCGATCACCACTACGTTTTTTGACATAAATACAAAACCCTAAATTTAAACCGTCAAGATTCACTTGAGTTTTTCGACTACCCATTTGCCGGCGCGGCGCACGAGTTTGCGGTCGCAGCCGAGTTCCGCGCGCGAACCGGCATGCCCCGGCAAATCCACCGTCACGACTTCGCCCCGCGCACGCAACGCTTCCACCCTGCGCTGCAGACCGACTTCCCGCGGCGCATAGGGCGCGAGTATTCCGCCCCTCGGCGCCCCATTCGGACTGGCCTGAGCCAGTTCGCGCAAATCCATGCTGAAACCTGTCGCCGGGCGCGCGCGCCCGAACGCCTTCCCGACTTCGTCATAACGGCCACCCAGCGCCAGCGCGTTCGGCCAGCCGTCGGCATAGGCAGCAAACACCACGCCGCTGTGATAGTGATAGCCACGCAATTCAGCCAGGTCGAAGCAGCGGATGCGCGCCACATCGCACAACTGGCCGGACAACGCCTTGAGGTCACGCAATGCCGCCCTGATTTCGGGATAATCGGGAAGCTTGCGGCGAGCCAGCGCCAGCACCTCCGCCCCGCCATACAACCCAGGCAGCAGGGCCAGCGCCTCGCGCGTTTTGCGATCCAGCTTCCTGGTGAGATCGCGCAATTCGGGTACGTCCTTCGCCTGCATCGCGCGAAATAGATCCGACTCCAGGCCGGGCGCGACTTTGGCGCGCTTCACCAGGCCACGAAACACCGCGACATGCCCGAGGTCGAGAAAAACATTGCGGATGCGCGCGATCTCCAGCGCTTTCATCATCAGACGCTGGATTTCGACATCGCTCTCGATGCCGGAATGACCGTAGATTTCCGCCCCGATCTGCAAAGGCTCGCGGGTACGGTTCATGCCCGAAGGCAGCGTGTGCAGAACGCTGCCGGCATAACACAGCCGCGTCACGCCGCTGCGGTTCAGGAGGTGGGCGTCGATGCGCGCCACCTGCGGCGTGATATCGGCGCGCACGCCGAGCATGCGGCCGGAGAGCTGGTCGACAAGCTTGAACGTCCGCAAATCGAGGTCGTGGCCGGTGCCGGTGAGCAGCGACTCGACGTACTCCAGCAGCGGCGGCATCACCAGCTGGTAGCCATGCACCGCAAACAGGTCGAGAATGCTCCTGCGCAGACGCTCGATCCGCAGCGCCTCGGCAGGCAGGATGTCCTCGATATATTCGGGAAGCAGCCAGGCTCTCATAATCAGTGCCGCGCAAGATACAACAACAGCAGGCCGGCGAGCATCGAGGTCAAACCGATGAAACGAATCTGCCCGTCGCTCATTTCGGTGAGCCGGCGGAAAGTCTCCCGCCACAGGCCGGGCACCAGAAACGGCAGGATACCCTCAATGACCAGCATCAATGCGAACGCGGTTAACAGGGTATTCATGGATTGCCGGTTCGTCTGGCCGCAATTGTCGGGCGCAAAGCACGCAACAGCAAGACCGGTCGTGTTACTTGCCCGCCTTGCCGCCCGCCTTGCCGCCCGACTTGAGATATTTGAAAAACTCGGAACTCGGATCGAGCACCAGCACGTCGCTCTTGCTCTTGAAGCTCTGCTTGTAGGCTTCCAGGCTGCGATAAAACGAGTAGAACTCGGGATTCTGCTCATAAGCGCGCGCATAAACCGTCGTCGCCTTGGCATCGCCCTCGCCTTTGACGCGCTGGGCATCGCGATAAGCCTGGGCAAGAATCACCTCCTTCTGCTTGTCGGCGTCGGCGCGGATCTTTTCCGACTCGGCAGAACCGGTCGAACGCAGTTCGTTGGCTACGCGCTTCCTTTCCGCGTCCATGCGGCGATAGACCGACTCGCTCACTTCCTGCGGCAGATCGACACGCTTCAGCCTCACATCGAGCACTTCAACGCCGATTTTTACCGCGTCCTCGTTCGCTTTTTCCCGCATCAATTCCATGATCCGGTCGCGTTCGCCGGACACCACGTCGTGCACGGTGCGATTGCCGAATTCCGCGCGCAACCCGTCATTGATGGTCTGCAGCAGCCGGGTCTGAGCCCGCGTCTCCTCGCCAGCGACGCTGACGTAATACTGCCTGACGTCGGTGATGCGCCACTTGACGAACAGGTCGACCAGCACGTTTTTCTTTTCCGAGGTCAGAAAGCGCTCAGGTTCCGCGGTATCGATGGTCAGGATACGAGTATCGAAAAAGCGCACGTTGTCGAGCAGCGGCACCTTGAAATACAGACCGGGGGTCTTCTTGATGCTCACCACCTCGCCGAGGCGAAACACAATCGCGTTCTGGCGCTGATCGACAACAAACATGGAAAGCGATGCGATCATCAATGCAACAACCGCCGCGATCAGGATCACGCCGAGATTATTTTTCATCAGCGCGCCTCCCGGTCACGGCTGCGGAACGCCTCGCGCGAACGCGCCGTCGACTCCGGCGCGGCCGGCGTTTCGACGGGCTTGGCTGCCGCCTCCGCGGCCGGCGTGGCGGCGCTCATCTGCATGATCTTGTCAAGCGGCAGATAGAGCAGATTGCTGCCGCTTTTCTGGTCGATCAGCACCTTGCTGGTGTTGGTCATGATCTGTTGCATGGCATCGATATACAAACGGTCTCTCGTTACCTGTGGCGCTTTGTTGTATTCAGCCACGACCTGGCGGAAGCGCGAGGCGTCGCCCTCGGCCTGCTCGATCACGCGCTGTTTGTAGCCCTCGGCCTCCGCTGCCAGGCGTGATGCCATGCCTCGCGCTTTGGGTATCACGTCATTGGCGTACGCCTGGCCTTCGTTTTTCTGGCGCTCCCGATCCTGCCCGGCCTTGACCGCGTCGTCGAACGCCGCCTGAACCTGCTCCGGCGGCTGTGCATTCTGCATCGTCACCTTGCTGATGTTGATACCGGTGCCGTAACGGTCGAGTATCGTCTGCGCCAGCTTCTGCGCCTGGGCGGCAACGTCGGCGCGACCTTCATAAAGCACGAAGTCCATGCTGCTCTTGCCGACCACCTCGCGAATGGAGGATTCCGCAGCCTGCAGCACAGCGTCATCCGGAGCACGGCTGTTAAACAGATAATCGTTCGGGCTTTTCAGCACATACTGCACGGCAAACTGCACGTCAATAATGTTCTCATCGTCGGTCAGCATCAGTGATTCTTTAAGCACCTTGCTCTTGACCGTGTTTCGATAGCCGATCTCGACGGTGCGCACCTGGCCGAGATTGACGTTCTCCGCGGTCTCCATCGGATACGGCAAGTGCCAGCGCGGCCCCGGCAGGGTTGTTTCCAGATACTTGCCGAAACGCAGCACCACGCCGCGCTGGCCTTCGTTAACGATGTAAAAACCGCTGGCCAGCCACACCGCGACGATGAGACCGAGCAACCGTCCGGGGGGGGGGGGGGGGGGGGGGGGGGGGGGGGGGGGGGGGGGGGGGGGGGG
>CAYIRZ010000294.1:0-4173 GCA_964365845.1 uncultured Streptomycetaceae bacterium | reverse complement strand
GCGATCTGCTCGATGTCGACATTCTCGACCCTGGCTTTGGCCGCGATCTCGCGCGCCGCCTCGCGCGGAATAATGCCGAGCTCGGCCTGCTCCAGCGCCAGTGCCGCTTCGTAGTCGTACCACTTCTGCACGCGGTTGCGGTCGCTGAAAATCGCGCGCAGTTCGTCGGTGCTCCACAGATGCTTGATCAGTGCGTCGTCGAATACACCGGAGGCCATGGTCGTCTCATCGTTGGATAGTGAAGGTGGAATTTTACGTTAAATGCAACAGCAGGAAATCAAATCCGCTCGAGAATGTGCAGCCCGCGCACGCGGTCGAGCAGATAGATCAGCCCGCGCTCGTCGACCGTGACGTCGTTGCTTTGCACGCGCGTCGAGCCCTGCGGCACATCCGGCATGAAATGCGCGACCTCTTTCGGCGCGTGGGGCCGCGCAATGTCGATAATGCGCAGTCCATGCGCGAACCACGCCACCGGAATCTCGGTGCCGGTCACTTTCTCGCACGGCTGATGGCAGCCGGTCGCATAGGGCTGTTCCTCCGGCGGAATGTCCTCGAGCTGAAAACTCGAGACGACCGCGGGATGCTTTTCATCCGTAATATCGACCACCCACAGGAAAGACGAGGAATGTGGCGGACAGCCTTCAAGGCGCGCCACGTCTTCGTCGGACACCACCAGGAAATCGCGGTTGTCGATCTTGAACGGGATCCTGAGCGCGGTGTGCGTCGGCCACGGAAACGGCGGACTCCAGTCGAGCCCGGACACGAATTTGGGTTGGGACATGTCCTCGATATCCAGGATGACGAAACCGCCGTGCCAGTAACTGGTATACAAGCGGTTGCCATAACGCAGCGGGTGATGGCATTTGTGCGCAGCGCCTTTCCATGCCGGCGTCTCGCCGCCCGCCGTCCACTGGCCGGGCATCCACCAGCGGCCCACCTCCTGCGGCCGCGCCGGGTCCTTGAGATCCAGAATCATCACGATGTTGCCGAGGTAGCCGTCGCAGGTCGGCGAGATATAGGCGTAACGCCCGTCGAAATCGAAACGATGCACGCCGCGCGCGTAACCGGGCTCGGGAATATCGCTCGTATTCCAGGTGGTGATGAGCGTGGGTTGGGCCGGATTCGAAACGTCATAGATGCCAAGCCCGCCGCGGTAGCCCGCCGGCGGCGACTCGCCGCGTGCGTTGCGCGACGACAAAATCTCGCGATTGGTGATCATGATATCGCCAGCAACCCGCACCTTGTGAGAATGCGTGCCGACCGGCATGGCGATCTCGGAGATCAGCCGGGGATGCTTGGGATCGGAGACATCGATGATCAGCGTGCCGTGGGGATTATGCATGTTACCGACATAGGCGATGCCGCGCTCGACCACTACCTGCCCCCCGCCCGCGCAGTCCAGCCACGATAGCGATTGAATGTGCGGCCCATGGTGCGAACCCCGCCTCACATCGACGTAACCCACCTCGCGTATGCCTTTTGCACTGCTCATTATCAGTGACTCCCCGTTAAAATTAGCCGCCGATCATCACTCAAGCTTGATGTCGGCAGCCCGAATCACTTTCGCCCACTTGTCGCGCTCGGCACGAATGAAGCCGGCAAACTGCCCGGAGGTATTGCCCACCGGAATGGTAGCCAGGCTCAACAGCCTGTCATGCACTTCACTCATGTTCAGAATTCGGACGATCTCGCGATTCAACCGGTTGACGATTTCCCTGGGCGTTTTAGCGGGGGCAAGCCAGCCAAACCAGCCGATCACTTCGAAACCCGGGAAACCCGATTCCGCTATGGTGGGAAGATCCGGCGCAACCGGCGAACGGCTGGCGCTGGTGATAGCCAGAGCGCGCACCTTGCCCGCCTTCACTTGCGGAGTAGCGGCGAGCGCGATGCTGAACAGCGCCTGGACCTGCCCAGCGATCACATTCGTGAGCGCCGGGCCGCCACCTTTAAAAGGTACGTGCACGACCTTGATGCCCGAGGACTGGCGAAACAGTTCCAGCGCGAGATGCCCGGAAGTACCATTACCCGCTGATGCAAAGGCAATCTGCTCCGGCCTGGCCTTGGCCAGGGCGATCAATTCCCGAACTGAAGCGGCCGCCACCGATGGATGGACCACCAGAATGTTAGGCACCGTGATGCCGAGGGTGATGGGCGCGAAATCCTTGATCGGATCGTAGGGCACGTTGCGATACAGGCTGGGATTGATCGCAACGCCGGCGGCAACGAGCACAAAGGTATAGCCGTCAGATGCCGAATGTGCCGCCATCTCGTAGGCGATGATGCCGTTGGCTCCCGGCCGGTTGTCGATGACCACGGTCTGGCCCAGCGCCTCGCTTAATCGTGGCCCGACCAGGCGTGCCAGCGTATCGGCCGGCCCTCCGGGCGGCACCGCGACTATCATGCGTATCGGCTTGTTCGGATAGTGTTGAGCAAATGCCGTGCTTGCCGCCGTTAAGAAAGCGCAAAGAATAATGGCAACTCTGATCATGACGTCCTCCCCGGTTTGATTGCAAGTGTATCGGGCTCAAACTTCATTACTGAATTCTCAAATAATCAGCGCCCTGTTTTCCGGCAATGACAAGAACGCGCGCATCACGTGCCAGAACTTGTGGCGGTTGATGCCGAGCGTGGCTGCGTGCGCCATGCCCGACACGAACACGAACTGCTTGTCCTTGTTCGGCAGCTGGCCGAAGAAGCTGAGCAGGTCCTGCTCGGTCGCAATGCCGTCGTACTCGCCGCGAATAATCAACGCCGGGCAAGTGATCTTCGCCGGGTCTACCACCGGCAGGTGCGCGCACATATCGAGATAGGTGCCGGTCGGCACCGAGTCGTACAACGCCAGCTCGGCATCCGCCAGCGCATCGGCGACGATCGCTTCCGAAGTACCAGGCTTGTCGCGGGTGAACATGCTGCGGAAAAACGCGCGATCCACTTTGCGGCGGTTGTTGGCACGGTATTCCTCGGTCTTCTCGCGGCGCTTGAGGAGCGTGGGCGAACCTTCGCCGGTATAGACCAGCGCCGAGAGCATCAGCCGCGCCACGCGCTCCGGATAGCGCTGTGCGAACAGCGCGGCGCGCAACGCGCCGGACGAAGCGCCATAAAACGAGAAACGGGCCTGCCCGGTCTCGCGCTCGACGATGCTCATCGCCGCGGCAAGATCATCGGCGCCCGAGGCGATATTCGAATTGCTTTCGGTCTTGTCCGAGCGGCCGTAGCCTTCATGATCCAGCGTCCAGACGTCGTAGCCCAGGCCCGCAAAATGATCCATCAGCGAATAATCCGGGCGCCCCGGCACCTGAAGATCAAACGCCGAGCGCCCGGAATTGGATGAACCGTGCACGAGAAACAGCACGGGCAGCGTCCCGGCCGACTTTTCCGGCGCCGTCGCGCGCTTGCGATAGACATAGAGTTTGACCTCACCCTTCCTGGCCCAGTATTCGCCGCTCCACATATTGCTATCCCCCTTCTGACCTTCCCGTCACGATGACTCCATCCGCGAATTGAGCAGTAGCGCGCCGTCCGCTCGTGTTAAACCGGCTCGCCTGGCCGGTTTGACGGTAATTATCGCACCGTGCGGCAGTACGCGCCGCACAGTCCAAATACCGGGCGCGAAAAATGAGCAGTGCTATGATTCGAGCACCGCTTGCACCGCCATTTTGTTTGATAACCAAAGGATTGCCTTCTAAACTCCGCCCAAGGTCATGACAGAAACCGTCAAACTCGATGTAAACGGCGTGGAACATTCGGTCACGGCGGAGGCCGACACGCCTCTGCTCTATATTCTGCGCAATGACCTCAAGCTGATGGGCACACGCTTCGGCTGCGGGCTCGGGCAATGCGGCGCCTGCAATGTGCTCATCGACGGCAACAACGTGCCGTCGTGCGACACGCCGCTATGGGCCGCCGCCGGCAAACGGATCACCACGATCGAAGGGCTCGGCACGCCCGGGCGTCTGCACCCGCTGCAGCAGGCTTTCATCGACGAACAGGCCGCGCAGTGCGGTTACTGCGTGAATGGAATCATCATCAGCGCCAAGGCGCTACTCGACAAGAACCCGAATCCGAATGAGGACGAGATCCGCGCGGCCCTCGACCGCAACCTCTGCCGCTGCGGCACGCACAACCGCTTCATACGCGCGATCCGGCGCGCGGCACGCGAAGCAAAAGGCAGCG
>CAYIRZ010000293.1:1810-4255 GCA_964365845.1 uncultured Streptomycetaceae bacterium | reverse complement strand
TTGTTTTTCGGCTTGCTGGTGGCGCTCAACCTGCAGACGGCCTTCCTGTCGCCGCCGGTGGCGATGGCCGCGTTTTATCTCAAGGGCGTCTCCCCGCCGCACGTGACGCTGAACCAGATTTTCGCCGGGATGATGCCGTACATGGGGATTCAGATCGTTGCACTGGTGCTGCTCTATACGTTCCCGGCCATCGGGCTGTGGCTGCCGCATACGCTCTATAAATGACCGGATTATTTCCGGAACGTTTCCATGGGCACTGAACGACGAAGCTCCGGCGCGACGGGGACGCCGGAGCTGAATCAGCTCCATGCCATCGATGCCGCGCGCGGCATGCGCGAGGGCGTGTTCAGCTCGGAACAGCTGGTGCAGAGCTGCCTGGCCCACGTCCAGGCCGTCGATGAGACGGTACAGGCGTGGGCGTTCCTTGATCCGGAGCACGCCTTGCAGCAGGCGCGGGCGGCTGACGAGTGGCGCCTCGAGGGCAGGGCACTGGGCGCGCTGCATGGCGTTCCGGTCGGCATCAAGGACATCATCGACACCCAAGACATGCCCACCGAGGATGGCACGGTGCTGCACGCCGGGCGCACGCCCCTCAGAGACGCGACTCTGGTAGCGCGGTTACGCGAGGCGGGCGCGGTCATCATGGGCAAGACCGTGACCACGGAGCTCGCCACCTATGCGCCGGGCAAGACCCGCAATCCGCATGATCCCGATCACACCCCCGGCGGCTCGTCGAGCGGCTCGGCGGCGGCAGTGGCTGCCCACATGGTGCCGCTCGCCGTGGGAACCCAGACCAACGGCAGCGTGATACGTCCGGCCGCGTATTGCGGCGTGTTCGGCTTCAAGCCGACGTTCGGGCTGATTTCGCGGCACGGCGTGCTCAAGCAATCGCGCTGGCTCGACCAGCCCGGCGTATTTGCGCGGTGCGTGGAGGATCTGGCGCTGATTGCCGAGTCCTTGATCGGCTTCGACGAAAATGATCCCGATACGCGGCCCGTCGCGCGTCCATCGCTGCTTGCGACGGCCTTGCAGGATCCGCCGATCCGGCCCTGGGTCATGTTCATCAAGACCCCGGTATGGGATAAAGCCGAGGTGGAAACGCAGGAAGCCTTTGCCGAACTGGTGGAACACATCGGCGAGCCGATCATGGCGTGCGATTTGCCCGCGCCGTTCGGGCAGGCGCTGGACTGGCATCGCACCATCATGGAAGCGGATCTCGCAAAAAGTTTTGATGCGGAGTACGAGCGGGGAGCGGACCAACTGAGCGCGTCGCTGCGCGGGCAGATCGAGCGTGGCCGCCGTGTGCTGGCGGTAGACTACAACCGCGCCTTGGACAAGGTTCCTATGCTCAACGGGGCATTGAGCGAATTGTTTGATCTGCGTTGCGATGTCATCCTGACGCCGGCGACCACGGGCACGGCGCCGCGCGGGCTGGAATCCACGGGAGATCCGATGTTCTGCACGTTGTGGACGCTGTGCGGCATGCCGACCGTGACGCTGCCGCTGATGCAGGGAGAAAACGGATTGCCGCTGGGTGTTCAGCTGGTCGGCCGGCGCGGCGACGACGCGCGGCTGTTGCGGACCGCACGCTGGCTGGTCAATCACGTGCAGCAGTCGCTGGAAGCTTCCCCGAAGTAATGATCCTGTGACGGGGGAGGTAAGGCGGTTGAAGGAAACCCACCCGAGTTCCACCTCCGCATCTGGCATCCGCTGGATGGTGTTCTCGCTGGGTGCTGCCGCTTTTTTTCTGTCGTACTTCCATCGCATGGCGCCGGCGGCGATCGCCGAAGAACTGACTCAGGCATTCGACGTCAGCGGCGCAGCGCTCGGTGCGCTTGCCGCGACGTACTTCTACATTTACACGGTGATGCAGCTGCCGACCGGGGTGCTGGCCGATACCCTGGGGCCCCGCCGTGTGCTGATGGCCGGCGGGGTGATGGCTGGCATCGGCTCCATCATTTTCGGCGGTGCCGATACGGTCGCTGTCGCGGCGCTCGGCCGCACGCTGGTGGGCTTGGGCGTCTCGGTGGCGTTTGTCTGTCTGCTCAAGTTGAGCGCCAACTGGTTTGCCGATCAGCACTTTGCCACTGCGGTCGGGATTGCCAATGTGATCGGCATCAGCGGCGCATTATTCGCAACCGCGCCGCTGGCCTGGTTCGTTACGCTCGTGTCCTGGCGCAGCGTATTCATCGGCATTGGTATCGTGTCGCTGGCGCTGGCGGCCTTAATCTGGAGCAAGGTCCGCGATTACCCTGCCGAAGCAGCGTACGGCGATGCTATCCAGCCTCCCACTCCACACCCCGGAGCGCGCTGGCATCTCGGACTGGCCGAGGTGTTGCGCAATCGTGCCACCTGGCCATGTTTCTGGGTGAACTTTGGCATGTCCGGCAGCTACATGAGTTTCATCGGCCTGTGGGTAGTGCCGTTTCTGACCCATGCCTACGA
>CAYIRZ010000293.1:0-1710 GCA_964365845.1 uncultured Streptomycetaceae bacterium | reverse complement strand
TTTATACGCGAGACGCACTGTCGTAATATCTGGTCTGAGGCCCATCATCAGGAAATGAAATGAAACCAAAAATTCTAGTCACGCGCGAAGTGTTCGACGAAACGCTGGCCTATCTCGCGCAGCATTGCGAAGTCGAAGCTAATCAGCCGGACGTGGCATTCGGCCCTGATGTGTTGGCGCAGCACCTCGCCGGCAAGGACGGCGTGGTGTGCTGTCTTACCGATCGCATCGACGCCGGACTGCTGGCTGCCTGCCCGCAGCTCAAGGTCGTCGCCAATATCGCGGTCGGCTACAACAACATCGATCTCGCCGCGTGCACCGCGCGCGGCGTCATGGCCACCAACACGCCGGGCGTGCTCGATGACAGCACCGCCGATCTGGCCTGGACGCTGATGCTGGCCACCGCGCGGCGCATTACCGAAGTCGAGAGCTATATCCGCGCCGGAGAATGGACGGGCTGGCGGCTCAAGCAGTGGCTGGGCGTCGACGTGCATCACGCCACGCTCGGCATCATCGGCATGGGCCGCATCGGCCAGGTGATCGCCAAACGCGCTTCGGGCTTCGACATGAAGGTGATCTACAGCAACCGCAAACGCGTGAGCCCGGATATCGAGCAGCGGCTTAACGCCGCTTACGTGTCGAAGGAAGAACTCCTCAAGCAGTCCGACTTCGTCATCCTGCAGGTCCCGTACACGCCCGAGACACATCACATGATAGGCGCGGCGGAATTGAAGCTCATGAAACCCACCGCGATCCTCATCAATTCCACCCGCGGCGGCGTGGTCGACGACGCGGCGCTGATCGAGGCGCTGAAAAACGGCACGCTGCGCGGGGCCGGCCTCGATGTGTTCGAGAACGAGCCCAAACTCAATCCCGGGTTTCTCCAGCTCAAAAACGTGGTGCTGACGCCGCATATCGGCAGCTCGACCGAAGCCACGCGCCGCGCGATGGCGATGACCGCGGCGCGGAACCTGGTGGCGGCGCTGAGCGGCGGCACGCCGCCCAATCTCCTCAATCCCGAAGTTACAAAATAATCGAGTTATTAGCAGCCTGTCGGACTTGGCTTCCATTCACCGGAATGGGTAGTGTTAACGGATCGCCGTTGATCGACGCTGCGGCGACAGGCTGCTTAAGAGAGAAGCTTTGCATGTCGAAACGCCGTGTTGGCCGGAACAAACGTCACTTGCATGGCGTTGTTTTCACCTCGTTTTTTAGTTTTTTTCATGTTAGGAGTTTGTCGGGGCTAAGTCCGACAAACTCCTAGGCCCATGAGTTACCTCACACAACTCTTCAACCTCATGGTCGAGGTGATGCTGCCGCTGATGCTGCTGGTGGCGGTGGGAGGGCTATGGGCACGCTTCTTTCCGGATACGCCGGTAGACGGCGCGCGCTCGCTGCTCAATCGCATGGTGATGTATCTGTTCCTACCCTGCATCCTGTTCTCGGTGGCGTCCACGACGCCGATCTCCGGCGAACTGCTTTCGGTGCCGCTGCTGGTCGGCATCGGTTCGTTGTTGTCGGGGGCGATCCTCTATGCCGTGCTCTACCTGACGCCGATCGGACGCGGACTGCCGGACGCGACGCGCGCGATCCTGGTCGTGGGCGGCATGTTCGGCAACACCTTCAATATCGGCGTGCCGGTGCTGATGTTTTTCTTCGGCAAGGACGCCACGCGCTATGCGGTGTTCAACGACATGCTGATGACCATGC
>CAYIRZ010000292.1:0-4260 GCA_964365845.1 uncultured Streptomycetaceae bacterium | reverse complement strand
AGTCCCTGGCGCTTCTCGATGGTTTCGATGAACATCGATGCATCAAGCATCGATTCGTGGGTACCCGTGTCGAGCCAGGCGATGCCGCGGCCCATCAGCACGACATCGAGCTCGCCGCGGCGCAGGTATTCATTGTTGACGTCGGTGATTTCGAGTTCGCCGCGAGCGGACGGTTTCAGGGCGCGGGAGATGTCGATGACTTTATTGTCATAAACGAAAAAACCGGTGACCGCATATTTCGATTTGGGGTACTTGGGTTTTTCCTCGATGGAAATCACTTTTCCATGCTTGTCGAATTCGACTACGCCGGAACGCTCCGGATCGTTCACTTGGTAGGCAAAGATCGTCGCCCCGTCTGTCTTTTCAATTGCGGCCTGCATGTCACGGGTCAGGTCATGACCGTAAAAGATGTTGTCGCCGAGGATCAGCGCGCACGGCCCCTTTCCTATGAAACCGGCGCCGATAAGAAAAGCCTGGGGTATGCCCTCAGGCGCCGGCTGCACAGCGTAGGAAATACTGAGCCCCCATTTGCGCCCGTCGCCAAGCAGTTGTTCGAAACGCGGCGTATCCTGCGGCGTCGAGATCAGCAGGATGTCGCGTATGCCGGCGAGCATCAGCGTCGTCAGGGGATAATAAATCATCGGCTTGTCGTATACCGGCAGCAATTGCTTCGATACGACCTGTGTCGCGGGGTAGAGGCGGGTGCCGGAGCCGCCTGCAAGGATGATGCCTTTCATGGTTTTGGGTTACCCATTACCGATTACCGTAGTTAACGTCGACCCAGTTGCGGTAAGCGCCGCTCGTCACGTTCTCCACCCAGTCCATGTGTTCGAAGTACCACTGTACGGTCTTGCGCAGGCCCGTCTCGAATCGTTCGCCGGGTTTCCAGCCGAGCTCGGTTTCTATTTTGGTGGTGTCGATGGCATAACGGCGGTCGTGCCCTGGCCGGTCCTTGACATAGGAGATCAGCTTTGAGTGCGGCGCAAAGTCCGGCCGCAGGTCGTCGAGAAGGGCGCAGACGGTCTTGACTACTTCGAAATTCGTTTTTTCGCTGTTGCCGCCGATATTATAAGTTTCCCCGAGACGGCCTTTTTGCAGCACCAGACGGATCGCTGCGCAATGGTCGCCGACATAGAGCCAGTCACGCACATTGAGTCCGTCGCCGTAGACCGGCAGCGGCCTGCCCTGAATGGCATTGAGGATCATCAGCGGGATCAGCTTCTCGGGAAACTGCAGCGGACCGTAGTTGTTCGAGCAGTTCGTGGTGACCACAGGCAGGCCGTAAGTGTGGTAGTAGGCGCGCACCAAGTAATCGGATGCCGCTTTGGAAGCGGCATAAGGACTGTTGGGCGCATAGGCCGTGGTTTCGGTGAAAGCGGGGTCGTTCGGCCCCAGCGAACCGTAAACCTCGTCGGTCGATACATGCAGGAAGCGGAAGCGGTTTTTTTCCGGCGTGGCGAGCGCAGACCAGTAAGCACGGGCCTCCTCGATCAGGCTGAAGGTTCCCATGATATTGGTCTGCACAAACTCGGCCGGCCCGTGGATCGAGCGATCGACGTGGCTTTCCGCGGCGAAATGCACGATGGCCTCGGGCTGGTATTGCTGGAGCAGCCCGGCGACAAGCGCCCGGTCATTGATGTCGCCTTTTTCGAAGACGTGCCGTGAGTCGTCTTTCAGGCTTGCCAGATTGCCGGGATTGCCGGCATAGGTGAGCTTGTCGAGATTCACTACCGGCGTGGCTTCGGCCGCGATCCAGTCGAGCACGAAATTGGCGCCAATGAAGCCCGCCCCACCCGTAACAAGTATCAATTTAGAGTCCAGAAGAGAAAAATGTCATATTCTATGCGCAAGCGCGGTTTGCGTGTAGGCTAAAGCTGGCGACGCGCGGTCAAGACAAGCCGAAAATGAAAAAAATCCTGCTGGTCAAAACGTCGTCCATGGGAGATGTGGTCCACAATCTGCCCGTTGCCAGCGATATTCGCGCCTCGTTTCCCGATGCGCAGATCACCTGGGTAGTGGAGGAGCCGTTTGCCGCGATTCCGCGTCTGCATGCTGCAGTAGGGCAGGTCATTCCGGTAGCAATACGCCGCTGGCGCAAGACGCTGTGGCGACGGGAAACCCGGACCGAAATTGGCGAATTCCTGCAGCGGTTGCGCGAACACAGCTATGACGCAGTGATCGATACCCAAGGGCTGCTGAAAAGCGCGCTATTGACCCGTGCTGCCCGAGGCAGGCGTTATGGCCTGGACTGGGCCAGCGCGCGCGAGCCGCTTACCTTGTTTTATCATCGTACTTTCAGCGTGCCATGGACCCTGCACGCCGTGGAAAGGAACCGCCTGCTGGCCGCGCAGGCCTTGGGTTATGCGCTTCCGGCCAGAGTCGACTATGGCATACACGCAACCGCAGCAGATTTTGCCTGGTTGCCCTCTGCGCGGTACGGGGTGCTGCTGCATGCCACCAGCGCCGAACGCAAGCTGTGGCGGGAACCGAACTGGATTGAAATCGGCCGGCATTTTCTGCAACAGGGCATTACCAGTGTTGTGCCATGGGGCAGCGCCGCCGAGCGTGCGCGCAGTGACAGGCTTGTTGCTCAGATTCCCGGCGCGGTTGTTCCGCCCGCGCTTCATCTGAACGATGCCGCGGCGCTGCTGGCGGGCGCGCGCGCCGTCATCGGGGTTGACACCGGGCTTACTCACCTTGCCGCGGCATTGGGCGCGCCCACTATCGGTGTCTATTGCGCGACCGGCCCCGGTGCGACCGGTATTCATGCCTGCCCGCGTGCCGTCAATCTGGGCGGTGCCGGGATCCCCCCCGCCATCGGCGCCGTCGTCAGCGCGCTGGAACGGCTTATCACATGATCAAAACTCGCTTTGGCTATACGCTGTTGCTCTATGCGCTGTTGCCGTCTGTCTTGTGGCATCTGCTGTGGCGCGCGCGCCGGCAGCCTGCGTATCTCAAGAACATCCCGGAACGTTTCGGCGCTTACAGGCCGCGGGCTACACGGCCGGTGATCTGGTTGCATGCGGTATCGGTGGGAGAAAGCCGGGCAGCAGCGCCGCTGATCCGCGCCTTGCAGGAAAAATATCCGGAACATCAGGTTCTCCTGACTCACATGACGCCGACGGGAAGCGAGGCGGGCGAGGCCTTGTTTGGCGATAGCGTTCTGCGCTGCTATCTGCCGTACGATTATCCGGGTGCGGTGGCGCGTTTTCTCGACCACTTCAAGCCCCGGGCCGGGCTGTTGATGGAGACCGAGATCTGGCCCAATCTGATCCACGGCTGCGGGCAGCGGCAGATTCCGCTTTATCTCGTCAACGCCCGCTTGTCGGAGAAGTCTTTCGCCAAATACCGCCGCTTTGCCGAACTGGCGCGCGCCAGTTTGCGCGGATTTTCCACAGTCGCAGCCCAGACCCGTGACGATGCCGAGCGTTTCGCTGCGCTGGGCGCCACAAATGTGGCCGTTACCGGCAACCTGAAGTTCGATATCAAGCCGCCGGACGAGCAATTGGATCTGGGAAAAACCTGGCGTAAAAGCTACGGGGTGGATCGGCCGGTGCTGCTTGCTGCCAGCACGCGCGATGGGGAAGAAGAAGTGCTGCTCGGAGTGCTCGAACAAATTGACGTACCGTCGCTGCTGACGGTGATCGTGCCGCGCCATCCGCAGCGCTTCGGCGCAGTCGCGGCGCTGCTCGGGCGCCGCGGCATCCGTTTTCAGCGCCGCAGCAGCGATGCGGCAATCGCGCCGGAAACGCAGGTGGTGCTGGGCGACAGCATGGGGGAGATGTTTGCTTATTACGCGGCGTGCGATGTCGCGTTTATCGGCGGCAGTCTGTTGCCCTTCGGCGGACAGAATCTGATCGAGGCGTGTGCGGCGGCCAAGCCGGTGCTGGTCGGGCCGCATACCTATAATTTTACGGAAGCGACCGAGCTGGCCATCGCGGCCGGCGCTGCCCTCCGGGTCGGCGACGCGCACGAGCTTGCACGCGAAGCGCGACGCCTGCTTGGCGACCGCAACGCGGCAGCCCGCATGGCTGAAGCCGCGCGCGCTTTCAGCAAGGCGCATCGGGGTGCTACGAAACGGGTGCTGGAGTTGCTTCGTTTCGGGTAAAGGGTAATGAGCAACGGGTAATGAGTAATGGTAGTAAATAAACTCTTTGCTCATCACCCATCATCCGTTCACTTGCGCTCCAGCCAGGCGTTGATCTGGGCGAGGTCGTCTTCGGCAAGGCGGCCCACGGCGGCCTTGAGCCGCAACAGCGA
>CAYIRZ010000291.1:0-4262 GCA_964365845.1 uncultured Streptomycetaceae bacterium | reverse complement strand
CGGACTTGGCTCCACTCACCGGAACGCGTAGCGTTAACGGATCGCAATTGATCGACGCTTCGGCGAAGCCTTTGACAACGTGCTGGCCTTCGCGGCCGGCAAGCCGGTCAACTTGCTCAACCCGCAAGTGCTGCAGCAACGCTGAGGCTCTCAGGGCTTTGCATCCACTTCCCTGATCACCTTGCGCCACTTCACGATTTCGGCCCGGATGTAGTCATCGAGCGCGGCGGCACTGCTGGGCATCACTTCCGCGCCCAGCGCACCCAGTCTGCCCCTGATATCAGGCTGCTGCAGTATGGCCACGATTTCCGAGTTGAGCTTGTTGATCACAGTACCGGGCGTTTTGGCGGGAGCGAGCAGCGCAAACCACGCCATGGCCTCGTAGCCAGGCAATCCCGTCTCCGCCATCGTCGGCAACAGCGGCAGCGCCGGGGATCGCCTGGCGCTGGTTACCGCCAGCGCACGAAGCCGCCCGGACTGGATGTGTGCCATGCCGGAGGCCATGTTGCCGAACATCATCGTCACCTGGCCGCCCAGCAGGTCGTAGAGCGCCGGCGCGCCGCCCCGGTACGGCACATGCTCCATGATGATCCCCGTCATGGAACTGAACAGCAGCGCCGCCAGGTGCGTGGCCGTGCCGCTGCCGGCCGAGCCGTAGTTGAGTTCTCCCGGCCGCCTCTTGGCGAACACGATCAGCTCTTTCACCGACCGCACCGGCAGCGACGGATGCACGAGCAGCACGCTCGGCACCACGGCGACCATGGACACCGGAGCGAAATCGTTGAGCGTGTCATAGGGCAGCTTCGGCTGCAGGCTGGGATTGGTGACATGCGAGGTAAACGCCATCAGCAGCGTATAACCATCGGGGGGCGACTTGGCCACGATTTCGCTGCCGATGATCCCGCCCGCGCCCGGCCGGTTGTCCACCTGCACCACCTGCCCCCACGACTCGTAGAGTTTCTGCGCGAGCAGGCGGCTCAGAATATCGGTGCTGCCGCCGGCTGCTATCGGCGCCACGATGCGCACCGTGCGGCTCGGATAATTCTGCGCCTGCGCCGGCAGCGCACAAGCCATCATGACCAGAAATGCTGCTGCAGTTTTCATGCCGTTATTGTAGCTGCAGGAGCCTGGCGGGAACCAAATCGCGTTAATATACGAATATTCAAGGCTAAACGCTTATGCCTCAACTCTTCGACGACGAACTGAACGATGCGATGCAGCAGTTGTTCGACGAAACCATCGAAGCGATCCAGCTGGCCAAGGTCAGCCCCAATCTGGACGATCTCTCGGCCACTTTTGCCGTTGCCCTGCTGAAGCTGGGGCTGGCCACCGGGTTTGTCGAGCAGAAACACCCCGGCTTCGCCAAGGAAGTCGAGGACAAGCGCCAGCGCGTGATTGCTGCGCTAACGCAAAAGCATTGATTGAATATGAAACTTCCAATTTACCTCGATAACTCCGCCACCACGCCGCTCGACCCGCGCGTGGTCGGGAAAATGCTGCCCTGGCTCACCGAAAAATTCGGCAACCCGGCAAGCAACACGCATGCCTTCGGCCAGGAGGCGAGCCGCGCCGTCGAGGAAGCGCGCGCGGAAGTCGCCCGGCTCATCAACGCCGAGGCGCGCGAGATCGTCTGGACTTCGGGCGCGACGGAATCGAACAACCTCGCGCTCAAGGGCGCGGCGCACGCCAACCAGGCGCGCGGCAAGCACCTGATCACGATCCAGACCGAGCACAAAGCCGTGCTCGACACCCTGCAGGAACTCGAACGGCGCGGATTCGAAGTCACTTATCTCGCGCCTGAACCCAGCGGCCTCGTCGATCCCGGCCAATTCCGTGCCGCCATCCGGCCCGACACCATTCTCGTCTCGGTCATGCTGGTCAACAATGAGATCGGCGTAATCCAGGACGTCGCCGCCATCGGCGCCGTCTGCCGCGAGCGCGGCATCGTGTTCCACGTCGACGCCGCGCAGGCTACCGGCAAGGTCGCGATCGATCTCGCGACGCTGCCGGTCGATCTCATGTCGCTCACCGCGCACAAAAGCTACGGGCCCAAGGGCATAGGCGCGCTCTACGTGCGGCGCGAGCCGCGCGTGCGCGTCGAAGCGCAGATGCACGGCGGCGGGCACGAGCGCGGATTGCGTTCCGGCACGCTGGCGACGCACCAGATCGTCGGCATGGGTGCAGCGTTCCGCATCGCAGGCGAGGAAATGGAACGCGAAGTGCCGCGGCTGCGGGCGCTGCGCGACAAGCTGCTCGCGGGTTTGAGCGATCTGCCCGAAGTCCGCGTCAACGGCGACCTGGAGCAGCGCATCGCCAACAACCTCAACATCAGTCTTGCCCTCGAAAACTGCGACTCGCTGATCACCTCGCTCACCGACATCGCCGTGTCATCCACCGCCGCGTGCTCGTCCGGCGGCGGCATGCCATCGCACGTACTACAGGCGCTCGGCTCCGACGGCAGCAACGCCATTCGCATCACCGTCGGCCGCTTCAACACCGAAGAAGAAATCGACTACGCGTTGAAATATTTGAGACAGAAAATCGAGGACTGCCGCGCGGGGAAGCTGCGCGCGGCGTAGAGATTACCGCTCGCGGCTATCTCGTCACCACTGATGAAAGGCGGGAAGGTGAAAAACCAAGAGCCGCCACTCTCGCCCGCTTCTTTAATCCACCGTTCACCCCAGCCCGCCGCATTGCCCCAACACGGAGAAGTGCGCCACACTTTCACAAAACGATGACGACTAATTTTTGCGACTGGCTTGCCGGCGAAATTTCTTTTACCAAAACCGAGCTGAACAGCGGCGATTACCTGTTTCGACAGGACGATCCGGCTGATGCGATTTATGGGTTGACCGATGGGATAATCTGTTTGCTAAGAACCACCGCAGCGGGGCAGACCGCAGTGTTATTTCGCGCCCACGCGGGCGATTGCATTGCGGAAGCTTCGCTGCAAGCTGACAAGTATCACTGCTTCGCCTTTTGTGAGACACGGGTAAGCGTAAAGCGTTTCAGCAGCCACGTGGTCCGAGACAAATTAGCCGCTGACAGCAACTTCGCGTCAGAGTGGGCAGCCCGCTTGGCACGCCAGGTGCGCGATCTTCGCTCGTTAGTCGAATGCCTGCATTACCCAAAAGCGAAGGACCGGATTTATCACTATTTACTGAGCCAGGCGGATGCCCAGGGGAAAGTGGCACTCACTGGCAGCCAGAAGACTTTGGCCAGTATTTTAGGCATTACCCATGAATCCTTGTATCGAACCCTCAAAGTGCTCGAGGCCCAAGCCGTGATCAAGCGCGACGATTCACGCAGTATGATCACGATCATAGGCAAATACTGATTGCGGCCTGTAATGTCGTGACCTCTGACACCACCGAGGGTCATCACATGAAATCCGTAATCATTGCAGCTTACCTTGCAATCAACGCCGTCATTGCGACCGCGTGGGGCGAGTCGCCCTATGTCGGCCAGGAACACCGCACAATCAAAAGCCTTTCTCCCCAAGACATTGCCGAACTCGAATCTGGCGCCGGTTGGGGTTTGGCCAAGCCGGCGGAACTGAACGGAATACCCGGGCCTAAGCACGTGCTGGAGCTGGCCAAGGAGTTGGTATTAAGCCCATCGCAATTCGAACAAATTGAAGCACTGTTTGTCGCGATGCAGTCCAGCGCAAAAACCATAGGCGCCGATTACTTGTCCGTGGAGATGCAGATTGAGCAATTGCTCCGGACCGGACAACCCGATCTACCAAAGCTCAGTGAGTTGCTCACACTATCGGGCCAGCACCTGGCAAAGCTGAGAAATGTGCATTTGCGCGCACATTGGGCCACACTGCCTATACTGTCGGAACACCAAAGCAAACAATATCAACGCCTGAGGGGCTATGAAACGGGCAGCGGCCATAACCCCGGACACAAGCACTAACAAACGACACTCAGAGCCTATTATTCACCCGAATTACTGAAAAGAACCTTTCATGTTCAAGTTTTTTACTGCCCCGCTCCAGAGCCATGCGACGTCTGCTACATTCCGATGAAGCTGTAATCGCAGAACCCCGGATCGGCTGTCCATCGCCTTGACACCCTAAGAACCGCTCGTTACGCTCGACGCAGGATAGGGGGATAAGCAATGGGCATGACGGCGGTCGAAAAAATCCTGGCGCAGAAAAGCGGCAAGGCCAGCGTGCGCCCGGGCGACGTCGTCCATCCCGATCCCGATTTCATCATGATCCACGACGGCGTGGTGATGGGCGCCAAGCGCGAGCT
>CAYIRZ010000290.1:0-4266 GCA_964365845.1 uncultured Streptomycetaceae bacterium | reverse complement strand
CGCGCTCGATCAGCGCCTGATTGCCGGAAGCGAGCAGTGCGCGTCCCGCGCCGTCGGTCATTGCAAGCGGACAGTTGTAGAGATCGGTCGATGGCGTGAAGAGATAAACCAGCGCGAACTGGTGCACGCGCGAAAACGCGCCGTGTTTGCGCTCGTAGGCGTTGGCAATGAGCCCGCGCTCGGCGGCGATGCGCTCGGCTTCACGCCACAGCGGCGAGACTTCGATGCGATCGACGCGGTTGCCCCACGCGTCCCACTGCGTGAGCACGGGTTCGTTCTCGCGGTCGGCGAGTTGCAGGCGGTAGAGCTCGCCGCCGGCCAGCTCGCCGATGGCTTCGAGCGAGCCCGTGATGTCGGCCAGCACCTCCGCCGGCAGCGTGCGCGCGAGATAAGAGCGCAGCACGCGGTCGTCGTCGTACTGGTTGCCCAATTCGGGCGGTGTCTGGATGAACACCATGAAGGCTATTTAACCGCCAAGACGCCAAGACGCCAAGAAGAAACTTTGGTACAAGAAGAACCAGAGATTGATCTGTCTGACAGACACGCCTGCTGTCCGCCCCAGATAAATTATAACTATTTGTTTTAATTATTATTTATGTTCCGTCTTTTCTTGGCGTACCCGTCAGGCGGGTATTAAAAAGAACCTTGGCGGTTCAATCTATTAGTCAGCCGCGCAGCGGGGAAAGATCGATCCCGCCATCGAAGAACTTCGGCGCGCGGCCGAGAAACGCGTCGATGCGGTCCTGGGTCCAGCCGCCAAATTCGCAATTGCGCCGGAACTTGGCCTCGATCTCGGCGCGCGTGAGCGGATCGTTCACGCCGCCGCGGATATAGGGCTGGCGCTCCTCGACCACGCTGCCGTCTTTCAGCGTCATGCGGACATGGCCGGTGTAGGCCTTGGGATAGGGATTGTTGGGATCGACGACGTAGCGCACCTTGGAGGCAAGCCCGAGAATGCGCTCATCACGCACCGTCTGTTCGGTGAATGCCGCCAGTCCCGCGCCGCCGGTGACAAACGCCACCGCGATACTGAACGGCGTGCTGAACTTCGCGGCATAGTCGTTGGCCGGCCGGTGCTTGGACGCCAGCGGCTCCCACAGCCGATGCACGTAGCCCTCCGCGGTCTCGCACAGCACGTCGGTGACGTCCTCGGCGCGAATGCCTTTACTGGCCAGACGCAGCGCGCAATCGACATAAGGCTGGTTCATGGTGCCGGTGGCATACGGCTTGAAGGTGATGCTGTCCATGAACCACTTGCGCCCGAAATCCTCGGAGAGCACGCCGTAATCACCCTGCGTGCTGCGGGCAAAACCGTTGAAAAGACCGTGCGTGCCCTCGAATACCGTGCGCGGACCGAGAAAACCCTGCTGCCCCATGCGCGCCGCCTGCACTCCCACCTGCGCCGCCCAACCGGCGTGCAGGCGCTTGGTCCACGCGCCTTCGGCGAGGTATTCGATGATGCCGCTCGCCATGCTGCCCGCGATGCCCAGCGCGTCAACGGTCTGCCTGCGGTTGAGCCCCAAAGTGACCGCTACCGCCAGCGTCGAAGCCAGCGCGCCGAGGATGCCGGTCGGATGGAATCCCGCCTTGTGTATCGCCTTCGGGATCACCATCGACAGCCGGCACAGTGTCTCAATGCCCGCCACCATGCCGACGAGCGCGGCACGACCGTCGCAACCGAAGCGCTCACAGGCGGCGAACACTGCCGGCATCACCACGGCGCTGGAATGCACCGGTCCGCCCTCGAAAGTATCGTCGAAATCTTCGCCGTGCGCCGCGGTGCCGTTGATCATCGCCGCCGTGGCGGCGCCGAAGGTCGCGGCATGCCCAATCGCGGTGCAAGGGCCGCCGGCGTCGACGCCGGCGATCAACGCCCGGATGTAATCGGTGTCGCGCGCGGCAACGCACAGGCCGACGATATCAATCAATAATTCCTCGGTGCGCGTGCGCACCGCGGCCGGAATATTTTCAGGCGTCAGTGCCGCAGCCTGATCAGCGAGGATTTCGGCAACAGCCTTGGTTTCAGCTGAGGTATTCATTGCCATCAGGAATTTGTCGAACTTGGGTTCGACAAATTCCTAACGAACGACTTTCGCACCGGCTTCTTTCAGGATGCCGCGCATGCGGTCGGTGAATTCGTCGAAAAACTTCGACAGATCGGCGCTTTTCGTGAAGCCGTCCTGGAACTGGTTGTCTTCAAGATATTTTTTCCAGGATGCGGTCTGCGTTATCCTGGCGAACAGGTCCTCGTAGTAGGCAACCGCGTCGGCCGGCATGCCCGGCGGCGCCACCACGCCGCGCACCTGCGGCACATTGGGAATGTCGATCCCGGCTTCCTTGAGCGTGGGCACGTTGGGGAAGCCCGCCAGCCGCTTCTCCGACACCTGCGCCAGCACGCGCATATTGCCGGCGCGGATGTGCTCACCCGCCTCCTGCGGCTCGATCACCATCATGTTGACATGGCCGCCCAGCAGCGCCGCGATGCGCTCGCCGCCGCCCGGAAACGAAATGAACGCCCAGTTGACGCCGGTATTCTTCATGATCAGCTGCCGCACCACGTTGTCGCGGCTGGTAATAGAACCGCCCGACTGTTTCATCTGCCCCGGATTCTTCCTGGCCGCATCGATGAAGTCCTTCATGGTTTTAAACGGCGCATCGGCCTTGACCACGATCACCGCCGGCTCGAGCACCAGGCGCGCGATCGCCGTCATGTCCTTCACCGTGACCTTGGCTTCGGTCTGGGTCAGCGGATTAGTCATCCAGTTGCCGGTGAAAATCGCAATGGCATGCGCGTCGCCTTTTTTCTCGACGACGTAGTTCATGGCAGTCAGGCCGCCGCCGCCGGGCTTGTTGTTCACCTGCATGCGCACCGGCGCCAGCTTCTCCTTGTCCACCAGCGAGGAAATGAAGCGCGCGAGCACGTCGGCGCCGCCGCCCGGGCCGGTATGCACGATCACCTCGATCGTCTTGGTGGGCTTGAACTGCGCGGTTGCGGGAGCGGCGGCGAGCACTGCCGCCGCCGCAAACAATACGAACGAGAAATGTTTTTTCATTTGAGCTCCTCCTGTTTTGACATACAAAGCTTCTTTCTTAAGCAGCCTGTCACCGAAGCGTCGATCAGCAGCGATCCGTTAACGCTACGCGTTCCGGTGAATGTGGCCAAGCCCGACAGGCTGCTAGCTCAGCCATTTTCCTCGAGCGCCTTGACGCGCCAGGCATTGGCTTTGCGGAACAGCGGCAGCACCAGGATCAGCACCGCCAAAGATAGCATCACCGCCGAAATCGGTCTGGAAACCAGTATCGAGAGGTCGCCCTGGGACATCATCAGCGACTGCCGCAGCGCGCGCTCCATGCTGTCGCCGAGCACGAAACCCAGTATCAGCGGCGCCGACGGATAATCCAGCCGGCGCATCAGATAACCGAGCAACCCGAACACCCCGAGCATCCAGGTATCGAACACGCTGCCCGACACGCTGTAGACGCCCACGATGGAGATGCCGAAAATGACCGGATAAAGCACGTAGACCGGCAGCTTCAGTATCTGCGCGAACAGCGGGATCAGCGGCAGGTTGAGCACCAGCAGCATGACGTTGCCGACGTACATGCTCGCCACCAGGCCCCAGAAAAGGTCGGGGTTTTCCTGGATCATCAGCGGGCCGGGCTTGAGGCCCCACAGGATCAACGCCGCGAGCAGGATGGCCGTGGTGCCCGACCCCGGGATGCCCAGCGTTAGCAGCGGCACCAGCGCGCCGCCGGTTTCCGAATTGTTCGCGCCCTCGGGCGCGGCGACGCCTTCCGGCACGCCGGTGCCGAACTTCTCGGGGTGTTTCGATACCGCCTTTTCCACACCGTAGGAGATGAATGAAGCGATGGTCGAACCCGCGCCGGGCAGCACGCCGATCAAAAAGCCAATCACCGAGCCGTTCAGGAACGCGAAGCGGCACGCCTTGAGTTCCGCCATCGTCGGCAGCAGATTGCGCAGCCCCTTGGGTACCGGCACCATCCTGGCGCCTTCGCGTGTTTCCATATTGCCCAGCACCTCGCCGAGCGCAAAAATGCCGATCGCGACCACCACGAAATCGATGCCGTCCAGCAGCTCGGAATTGCCGAAAGTGAAGCGCGATGCGGCGGTAAAGAGGTCGGTCCCCATGCTGGCTATCCACAGGCCGACCAGCATGGCAAGCAGGGCCTTCACCATCGATTTTCCGGCGAGCAGCACCACCATCGCGAGTCCCAGGCTCATCAGCGCGAAATACTCGGGCGAGC
>CAYIRZ010000289.1:0-4293 GCA_964365845.1 uncultured Streptomycetaceae bacterium | reverse complement strand
GCCAGACGTAGAAGTATTTGCCGGGTGCATCCGGGATCGGGATGCCGAAATAAGGCGCGTCGCGCGAGATGTCCCAATCCCCGAGCGCCTTGTCACCTTTGCCTTCCAGCCATTCCTTGGCTTTGTTCGCGACTTGCGGCTGCAATCTCCCGGGCTCGTTAATCCACTTTTTCAGGAACTCGACGCAGCGGGCGTCGGAGAGCTTGAAGAAGTAATGCTCCGAGGTCTTGAGCACCGGAGTTGCGCCGGAAAGCGTGGAGTAGGGGTTCTTCAGGTCGGTCGGCGCGTAAACCGAGCCGCACACCTCGCAAGCGTCTCCATACTGGTCCTTCGCGCCGCACTTGGGGCAGTCGCCCTTGAGGTAGCGGTCGGCGAGGAACATGCTCTTGACCGGGTCGTAGAACTGCTCGACCGGCTTGGCGTAGATCAGGCCCGCCGCCTTGAGCTTGCGGTAGATGTCTTGCGACAGCTCGGTGTTTTCCGGCGAGTGGGTCGAATGCCAGTTGTCGAAGGCGATGTGAAAGCCGTCGAGGTACTTCTTGCGTTCGGCGCCAATGCGGGTGACGAGCTGTTCCGGCGTGACGCCCTCGGCCTCGGCTTTGAGCATGATAGGCGCGCCGTGCGCGTCGTCGGCGCACACGAAGTGCACCTCGTTGCCCTGCATGCGCTGGAAGCGGACCCAGATGTCGGCCTGGATGTACTCCATGATGTGGCCGATGTGGAACGAGCCGTTGGCGTAAGGCAGGGCGGAAGTGACGAAAATGCGGCGTTTTTCCATTTGTAACCGGAACTTAAAGATTGAGATTGTAGCAAATAGGGTTTTTAAATCGCTGTCCCTGCCCTGCGGGGGTCTGCGCCACCTGCTGAGCGGGAAAACCTTGCCTAGCAGCCTGTCGGATTTGGCCCCCATTCACCGGAACGGGTAGTATTAACGAATCGCCGTTGATCAACATTTTAGGAGTTTGTCGGGGCTAAGTCCGACAAACTCCTGGTAGGCGCGGGGCGAAAATCTGATTACAATCGCGCCCTACTCGCAGCAATTGAGGATTTCGTCATGGCCGTAACCGAACAGCAAGTACAGGAGGCGCTCAAGGCGCTGACCGATCCGAACACCCGGAAGGACTACGTTTCGACCAAGTCCGCGCGCAATATCAAGATCGACGGCGACAAGGTGTCGGTCGACATTCTGCTGGGTTATCCGGCAAAAAGCCAGATCGAGCCGATCCGCAAGGAAGTCGCCGCCAAGCTGAAAAACATTCCCGGCGTCGGCAATGTCACCGTTAATGTTTCGATGAAAATCGTCTCGCACGCGGTGCAGCGCGGCGTGAAGCTCATTCCCGGCGTCAAGAACATCATCGCCATCGCGTCCGGCAAGGGCGGGGTCGGCAAGAGCACGACCGCGGTCAACCTGGCGCTGGCGCTGGCGGCGGAAGGCGCCTCGGTCGGCGTGCTCGACGCCGATATCTACGGGCCCTCGCAACCGATGATGCTGGGGATCAGCGGCCGCCCCGAATCCAAGGACGGCAAGAGCCTGGAGCCGATGGAGGGCCACGGGCTGCAGGCGATGTCTATCGGTTTCCTGATCGACGTCGAAACGCCTATGGTGTGGCGCGGCCCCATGGTGACCCAGGCGCTGGAGCAGTTGCTCAACGAAACCAAGTGGCGCGACATCGACTATCTGGTCGTCGATCTGCCGCCCGGCACCGGCGACATCCAGCTGACGCTGGCGCAGCGCGTGCCGGTGACCGGCGCCGTCATCGTCACCACGCCCCAGGATATCGCCCTGATCGATGCGCGCAAGGGGCTCAAAATGTTCGAAAAAGTCGGCATTCCCATTCTCGGCATCGTCGAGAACATGACCATCCATATCTGTTCCAAGTGCGGCCACGAGGAGCGGATTTTCGGCGAGGGCGGGGGTGCGCGCATGGGCAAGGACCATGACGTGGAATTGCTGGGCGCCCTGCCGCTCGACATCGCTATCCGCGAACAGGCCGATTCCGGCAAGCCGACGGTGGTATCCGACCCCGACGGCCGGGTGGCGGAGATTTACCGGGAAATCGCCCGCCGGGTGGCGGTCAAGATCGCCGAGCGGCAGCAGGACCATTCGGCGGCGTTCCCCAAGATCGTGGTCCAGAATACGTGAGGTGAGGAGTGAGGCGGGAGGTGTAAAATCCCTGCCGAACCTGGATAACTCCTCACCCCCGACTCCTCACGCCTAACGCTTTCCGATGAGCATCAACAGCACCATCGTCGATCCCAAAGAATTCGACGAGCGTTCCTTTGTCGATTTCAAGGGCGATTTCTCGAAGCGGCCCCCGATGACGTCTGCGAGACGTCCTACAAGGACCGCGGCGGGAAGTATCAGGGCCAGGTCGGTGTCACGCTGCCCAAGATCTAGCAGCCTGTCGGACTTGGCTCCATTCGCCGAAATGCGTAGCGTGAATGGATCGCTGTTAATCGATTTTGGTTTTTTTCATTTCAGGAATTTGTCGGGGCTAAGTCCGGCAAATTCCTAGGAGCATGCCGTGAGATTCAAGTTTCCGGTCATCATCATCGACGAGGACTTCCGCTCCGAGAACGCGAGCGGGCTCGGCATCCGGGCGCTCGCCAAGGCGATTGAAGAAGAGAGCCTGGAGGTCATCGGCGTGACGAGCTACGTCGATCTGTCGAGCTTCGCCCAGCAGCAAAGCCGGGCCTCGGCTTTCATTCTGTCCATCGACGACGAGGAGATTGTCGGTTCACCCGAGGCGGCGGAGTCGACGATCAAGGAATTGCGGGCTTTCGTGAAAGAAATCCGCTTCCGCAATGCCGAAATCCCGATCTTTCTCTATGGCGAAACCGGCACCTCGCGCCACATACCGAACGACGTGCTGCGCGAACTGCACGGCTTCATTCACATGTTCGAGGATACGCCCGAGTTCGTCGCGCGCTACATCGCGCGCGAGGCCAAGACTTATCTCGACAGCCTGGCGCCGCCTTTTTTCCGCGCGCTCACCCACTATGCGCAGGACGGCTCCTATTCCTGGCACTGTCCCGGCCATTCGGGCGGCGTGGCTTTCCTGAAAAGCCCGGTCGGCCGGATGTTCCACCAGTTCTTCGGCGAGAACATGCTGCGCGCCGACGTCTGCAATGCGGTGGACGAATTGGGGCAATTGCTCGACCACTCCGGGCCGGTGGCGGCTTCGGAACGCAACGCAGCGCGCATCTTCAACTGCGACCATCTGTTCTTCGTCACCAATGGCACCTCGACCTCGAACAAGATGGTATGGCATTCGACGGTTGCCCCGGGCGACGTGGTGATCGTCGATCGCAACTGCCACGTGTCCATCCTGCACGCGATCACCATGACCGGCGCGATTCCGGTGTTCCTGATGCCGACGCGCAACCACTTCGGCATCATCGGGCCGATTCCGCTCGAGGAATTCCGCTGGGAGAACATCGAGAAAAAAATAAAGGCCAATCCATTCGCGCGCGATGTAAAAGACAAGCCGCGCGTGCTGACGCTCACCCAGAGCACCTATGATGGCATCCTCTATAACGTCGATACCCTGAAGGAAATGCTGGACGGCAGGATCGACACGCTGCACTTCGACGAAGCGTGGCTGCCGCATGCCACGTTCCACAAGTTTTACCAGGGTATGCATGCCGTTGGCCGTGACCGCCCGCGCTGCAAGGAATCGATGGTGTTTTCCACGCAGTCCACCCACAAGCTGCTGGCCGGACTGTCGCAGGCCTCACAGATCCTGGTGCAGGAGAGTGAAACGCGCAAACTCAACCTGGATACGTTCAACGAAGCCTACCTGATGCACACCTCGACGAGTCCGCAGTACGCAATCATCGCGTCATGCGACGTGGCGGCGGCGATGATGGAGCCGCCGGGCGGGAAGGCGCTGGTCGAGGAGTCCATTCTCGAAGCACTCGATTTCCGGCGCGCGATGCGCAAGATCGACACCGAATTCGGCAAGGACTGGTGGTTCAAGGTCTGGGGGCCGGAGCGCCTGGCTGCCGAGGGCGTAGGCAATCGCGACGACTGGATGCTGCGCGCCAACGAGCGCTGGCACGGCTTCGGCAACCTGGCGCCCGGCTTCAACATGCTTGATCCGATCAAGGCCACGGTGATCACTCCCGGCCTCGACGTGAGCGGGCGTTTTGCCAAGACCGGCATCCCGGCGGCGGTTGTCACCCGCTACCTGGCCGAGCACGGCATCATCGTCGAGAAAACCGGGCTTTATTCGTTCTTCATCATGTTCACCATCGGCATCACCAAGGGCCGCTGGAACACGATGGTGACCG
>CAYIRZ010000288.1:0-4322 GCA_964365845.1 uncultured Streptomycetaceae bacterium | reverse complement strand
TTCCTGGCGCGCTTCGAACCGGCCGCCGAACTGCCCTACCTGCCTGGCGTCTCGCGGCTTGATCGCTACTGGACAGAGGCGCACGCCGCGCCGACACAGGCTGCGCTGGATCCCGCCGCCGTTGCCGGCGTAGCACCCGAAACACTTGCCGCCACAGCGCTGCGCCCGCACCCGGCCGCGCGCTGGGCGTGGTTTGGCGACGCCCCGATCTATACCATCTGGTCGCGCAACCGCAGCGGCGAAGCGCTGGATAACAACCTCGACTGGCAACCAGAGGGTGCACTGCTCGTACGCCCGCGTGATGCCGTGGCGTGGATCGCGCTCGACGCTGCGGGCTGCGCTTTTCTCGATGCGTGCGCCGCAGGCGGCACGCTCGCGGAAGCTGCGCACGCGGCGCTCCAGGCGCAAGGCGATGCCGACCTCGCCCAACTGCTGTCGACCCTGCTGACGGCCGGCGCTTTCGGCGGCATGAATTTCAGTAACAACCAACCATTCAGGAAGGAACACCGATGAGCCACGCCACCGCACCGGCTGCCGACGCGCCCGCCGCAGGGCTGCGCGGTGCCTGGAACCGCATTGCCGACCTGCTGACCAGCCTCATCAGCCACGGGCTGCTCGCGCTCGCTGCACGCGTGGCGGTAGGCGCGATCTTTTTCCTGTCCGGCCGCACCAAGGTGGACGGCTTCCTGACCGTCAACGACAGCGCCTACACGCTGTTTCTCGAGGAATACAAAGTACCGCTGCTGCCACCGGAATTCGCGGCGCATATGGCGACGTATGCCGAACACCTGCTGCCCGTCCTGCTGGTGCTGGGCCTGTTCACGCGGCTCTCGGCGCTGGCGCTGCTCGGAATGACCGTGGTAATCCAGATCTTCGTCTATCCCGACGCCTGGCCCACCCACCTGTCATGGGCCGCGCTGATGCTCTACCTCATCGGCCGCGGGGCAGGGCCGGTCTCCGTAGACCGGGCTTTCGGGGTCAAATAAGCACTGCATGCCACGGTGTTTCATTCGTGCTGAAACGCCTGAATCGACGGGCACGTAGTGACAGACGCGCGCAAGTTCCTCAAAATAGGCTTTACCGTTCACCGAATTGACGGAGTCATATATATGCACGCCACGCTTCCCTTGATCAACGTCACCGACTTTCCGGCGATCCGCCGCAGATGGCTCGAAACCCTGCAGGTCAATCTGGGTTACAAGTGCAACCAGAGCTGTGTCCATTGCCACGTCAACGCCGGCCCCACCCGCACCGAAATGATGAGCCGGGAAACGGTGTTCGAAGTCATCGCCTTCCTCAAGACGGCGAACATCGCGACGCTCGATATCACCGGCGGCGCGCCCGAACTGAATCCCCATTTCCGCATGTTGGTCACCGCCGCGCGCGAGCTGGGTGTCAAAGTAATGGACCGCTGCAACCTGACGATACTCGAGCAGCCGGGGCAGGAAGACCTCGCCCAGTTCCTCTCCGGCCATGAGGTTGAAGTGGTGGCCTCGCTGCCGTGCTATCTCGAAGAGAACGTCGACCGTCAGCGCGGCAAGGGCGTGTTCGACGCGAGCATCCGCTGCCTGCAAACGCTGAACCGCTTCGGCTATGGCGCGCCCGGTTCCGGCCTTACGCTGAACCTCGTTTACAATCCCCAGGGTGCGGTGCTGCCGCCGGCACAGGACAAGCTGGAACAGGATTATCACCGCCACCTCGGCGAGCGCTTCGGCATCGCCTTCAACCGCCTCTACGTGCTCACCAACATGCCGATCCAGCGCTTCGGCAGCATGCTGATCTCGAAAGGCCATTTCGAGCACTACATGGATCTCTTGAAAAACGCCTATCAACCGGAAAACCTGAAATCCGTGATGTGCCGCACGCTGATCAGCGCCGACTGGCGCGGTTACGTCTACGATTGCGACTTCAACCAGATGCTGGGATTGCCCCTGGCCTGGCGCGGCAAACCGCGGGTGCATTTGCGCGAGCTGATCGGCGCCGACCTGAGCGTCAGCGCCATCGTCGTCAAGGACCATTGCTATGGCTGCACCGCCGGGCAGGGTTCGAGCTGCGGCGGCGCGCTCGCAGACTGAATTTGCGACCGGCCTGGAGACAAGACCATGCTTGTTACGATCCTGCTTTTTCTGACGACGCTGTTCGTCGCGTATGCCAACGGCGCGAATGACAACTTCAAGGGAGTTGCCACGCTGTACGGCAGCAATACGGCCACCTACCGGAGCGCGATCACGCTGGCCACGATTACGACGCTGGCTGGCTCGATCTGCTCCTTGTACTTTGCCGAGGCACTGGTGCACGCTTTTTCGGGCAAGGGACTGGTGCCGGACGCGGTGGCCATATCTCCTTACTTCCTGCTTGCCGTGGCTACCGGCGCCGGTGCAACCGTTTTCCTGGCAACGTTGCTGGGGCTGCCCATCTCCACGACCCATGCATTAACCGGCGCCCTGGCTGGCGCCGGCTTGGCGGCGGTTGGGCCGCAATTGAACCTTGCCCATCTGGGGTCGGGATTTTTCGCTCCGCTTCTGCTGGGTCCCGTCCTCGCCGTGTTGCTGACCATCCCCTTCTACCGGACGCTGCGCAGTCTCTCCGGTCGGCTGGGCATCAGACGGGAAAGCTGCGTCTGCGTAGGCGTGCAACATTTCATTCCGGTGCGGCAACTGCATTACAACACAGCCCTGCAGCAGTACACCATGACTGCTCCGGCCTCGGCAGGCGTTGATATTACCGTTGGCACACAGAAAGACTGTATCGAAAGATACCAGGGCAGACTGCTCGGCGTCTCCGGACAATCGTTGGTCAGCGGCCTTCACTATCTCAGCGCCGGCACCGTCAGCTTTGCCAGGGGCCTCAACGATACACCGAAGATTGTCGGCCTGCTGCTGGTCGTCCAGGCATTGCATATCCAATTCGGCATGCTCGCAATAGCAATAGCCATGGCAGTCGGCGGATTGCTCGGCGCCAGAAAAGTTGCCATCACCATGAGCAAAAAAATCGCCCGCATGAATGACGGACAAGCGCTCACGGCGAACCTGGTCACCGGATTGCTGGTCATTCTCGCGAGCCGCTTTGGCCTGCCGGTCTCGACAACGCACGTTTCCGTCGGCGCAATCAGCGGCATAGGCCTAGTAAACGGCTCCGCCGACAAGAGCGTGTTGGGCGGTATCCTGATTTCATGGTTGCTGACACTGCCGGTTGCGGCGGTGTTCGGCGCACTCCTTTACGCCTTGCTTGGCTTTTTCCCCCTCACTTGATGTGGAGCGAACATGGACACTTCTTACCTGACCACGACGCACGATCTTTACAAGGAAGCCGCCCTCAGTCCGCAACCGGGCCTATGCTGCACCACCACGCCCGTATGGCAGTTCCCCGAGCTGTCGATACCCAAGAAAATGCTCGCCATGAACTACGGCTGCGGCAGCACGGTCAACCCCCGAGATCTCGTGAACAGCCCGACCATACTGTATGTCGGCGTCGGCGGTGGAATGGAAGTGCTGCAGTTCGCCTATTTTTCGCGCCGCAAGGGCGGCGTGATCGGCCTGGATGTCGTTGATGAAATGCTCGTGGCTTGCCGCGACAACCTGCAGGAAGCCGAACTGCAGAACCCCTGGCTCAAGTCCTCCTTCGTCGAGCTGCGCAAGGGCGATGCGCTCAACCTGCCCATCGCCGATGGCGCGGTAGATGTGGCCGCGCAGAATTGTTTGTTCAACATCTTTCACGACGAAGACCTGAAGCGCGCGCTATCGGAAATGTACCGGGTGCTGAAACCCCATGGCCGGCTGATCTTGTCGGACCCCGTATGCGAAACGCCCATGCCGGAATCCCTGAAGAACAACGAGCGGCTGCGGGCGCTTTGCCTGTCCGGCGCGATTCCGCTCCATGACTATCTCCAGCGCCTTGCCGACATTGGTTTCGGCACCATCGAAGTCCGTGCCAAACGGCCCTATCGGGTGCTGTCACCCCGCCACTACCCGACCGACCAGCTGGTCTTCGTCGAAAGCGTGGAAATCTGCGCAATCAAGGACCCCATGCCAGCGGACGGCCCCTGTGTCTTCACCGGCAGGACTGCCATTTACCACGGCGACAACGATTATTTCGACGATAACAAGGGACACTTCCTCACCCAGAACCAGCCGCTCGCCGTCTGCGACAAAACAGCAAAAGCGCTGGCATCCCTGGGAAGGCAGGACATCCACATCACGGACGCCACTTACTTCTATGATGGCGGCGGGTGTTGCTAGCAGCCTGTCGGAATTTGCTAATGTACGCGGTGACGAATGCAACCGGTATGGCTTTTGTCGAAGCCGGGGCGACAGACTGCTAGA
>CAYIRZ010000287.1:2640-4345 GCA_964365845.1 uncultured Streptomycetaceae bacterium | reverse complement strand
GATCGCAGCAAAGCGCTCGAGACTCCCGGGCGCAATAGACAACACGTAACGTTCCTGCGCTTCGTTGCACCAGATCTGCAGCGGCGACATGCCCGGCTCTTCGTTCGGGATTTTGCGCAGATCGAAGCGCCCGCCGCGCCCCGCCGAATGCACCAGTTCCGGCAGCGCGTTCGACAGGCCGCCGGCGCCGACGTCGTGTATCGACAGAATGGGATTCTCCTCGCCCAGCGCCCAGCAGCGGTCGATCACTTCCTGCGCGCGGCGCTCGATCTCGGCGTTGCCGCGCTGCACCGAATCGAAATCGAGATTTTCCTGGTTGCTGCCGGTGTCCATGCTGGAGGCCGCGCCGCCGCCGAGGCCGATCAGCAGGCCGGGACCGCCCAACTGGATCAGCAGCGCGCCTGCTCCCGGTTCCTTCTTGAAGGCATGCCGCGCCGAGAGGTTGCCGACGCCGCCGGCGATCATGATCGGCTTGTGATAACCGCGCATCTCGCCCGCCACCCGCTGCTCGAAGGTGCGAAAATAGCCGGCGAGATTCGGACGCCCGAATTCGTTGTTGAACGACGCGCCGCCGATCGGCCCCTCGAGCATGATCTGCAACGCGGAGGCGATGCGACCCGGCCGGCCGTAGCCGTGGGGCGCATCGTTCCCGCTCTGATCCATTTCCCAAGGCTGGATAAATTCCGGAATATTGAGATTGGATACCGTAAACCCCGTCAAGCCGGCCTTGGGCTTGGCGCCGCGGCCGGTCGCGCCTTCGTCGCGGATTTCGCCGCCCGAGCCGGTCGCCGCTCCCGGAAACGGCGAGATCGCCGTCGGGTGATTGTGGGTCTCGACCTTCATCAGGATATGGACGTCATCCTCGACGAAGCGATATTCGGCGGCCACGCCCGGGTAGAAGCGCTCGATGCGGGCGCCCTCGATCACCGACGAATTGTCCGAATAGGCGACGACCGTGCCCTGCGGGTGCTTCTGATGCGTGGTGCGTATCATGCCGAACAGCGACTGCGTCTGCGGCTGGCCGTCGATCACCCAGTCGGCGTTGAAAATCTTGTGCCGGCAATGCTCGGAGTTGGCCTGCGCGAACATCATCAGCTCGACGTCGGTCGGATTGCGCCCGACGCGGGTAAAGTTGTCCGCGAGATAAGCGATTTCATCGTCCGACAGCGCCAGTCCCATGTCGCGATTGGCACGAATCAGCGCGGGGACACCGCCGCCGAGAACGTCCACCGTCGCCAGCGGCTGGGGCTTGAAATGCTGGAACAACCTGGCTACCTCATCGAACGACTCGAGCACGGTCTCGGTCATGCGGTCGTGGATGTGCGTCAGCAGCGCGGCTTGCTCCTGCATCGCGAGCTTGCCGGCGCTGCCCCCCGTCACCCAGAACGCAATACCGCGCTCGATGCGCTCCACCATTTCCAGGCCGCAGTGTCTGGCGATATCAGTCGCCTTTGACGACCACGGCGACAGCGTGCCGATGCGCGGCACCACCAGCAGCAATTGACCGTTCTCGGAAACCTCCGCGGCGCTGGGGCCGTAAATGAGTATGCGTTCGAGCTGCCCGTGCTCCGCATCGGACAGCACTCTGGCCACCTGCACGAAGTGCCAGTATTCGGCCTCGATGCGGATTCCGGGCAACGAATCGGAAACGGCTTGCAGGAGTTTCTGGAGGCGGAAAGCGGAAAGGGCGCTGCGTCCCCGCAGC
>CAYIRZ010000287.1:0-2540 GCA_964365845.1 uncultured Streptomycetaceae bacterium | reverse complement strand
CGGAGGTCCGGCAGATCGAAAACACCGTGGCCACCCTGCCCGACCCGCCGCCGTTGATGGAGCGGGCTGGGCTGGCGGCCGCGGAGCTGGCGCGCGAACTTGCCGGCAACACCGGCAAGGCGGTTCTGGTGCTGGCCGGCCCCGGCAACAACGGGGGCGATGCCTTCGTCATCGCGCGCTATCTCAGGCAATGGTGGTTCAACGTCAGCGTCGTGTTCACCGGCGAGGAAAAAAAACTTGCGGCGGACGCCGGCAATGCCCTGCAGGCCTGGCGCGCCGCCGGCGGAGCGGTTCTCGACGCGATTCCGCTGCAACAGGACTGGAGCCTGATCGTAGACGGCCTGTTCGGCATCGGCCTGCAGCGCGACATCAACGGCCGTCACGCCGGGCTTGTCGCCGCGGCCAACAACAGCGGCGTGCCCATACTCGCCGTCGATGTGCCGAGCGGGCTGGAATCCGATACCGGCCGCGTGCTGGGCTGCGCCATACGCGCACGGCATACCGCCACTTTCATCGGTCTGAAGCCGGGCTTGTTCACGCTCGACGGACCCGATCACTGCGGCGAGATTCATCTCCATACGCTGGGACTCGATGCGCCGGCGCTTCTGCCTGCACACGGCTCGGTGATCGGCCGGGAAATCCTGCGCACGGCGCTGCGGCCGCGCGCGCTCAACAGCCACAAGGGCAATTTCGGCAGCGTCGGTATCATCGGCGGTGCGCACGGCATGGTCGGCGCCGCGCTTCTGGCCGGGCGTGCAGCGCTGAAACTCGGCGCCGGTCGGGTTTATGTCGGACTGATCGCGAACGACGCGCCGCCGCACGATGCCGATCAGCCCGAGTTGATGCTGCGCACCGCGGATGAAGTGCTCAAGCTCGACCATCTCACCTGTCTCGCCGCCGGACCGGGGCTAGGCCAGTCGCCGGATGCCGCGTTTTATCTGCAACTCGCCATCGATTCCCAACTGCCTTTGGTCATCGACGCCGACGGCCTCAACCTGATCGCCGCCGATAATGAATTAAAAAACAAATTAAAACAACGGGTTGTGAATACCCTGCTGACGCCGCATCCAGCCGAAGCGGCGCGGCTGCTGGGTTGCGCGACCCGGGACATACAGCACGACAGACTGGCTGCCGCCAAAAAAATTGCGCAGGAACTGAATTGCGGCGTGGTGCTCAAGGGCGCAGGCAGCGTGTGCGCCTCGACCGACCGGACCTGGGCCATCAACACTTCCGGCAATCCCGGCATGGCCAGCGGCGGCATGGGCGACGTGCTGAGCGGCATCATCGCCGCGCTGCTGGCCCAAGGCGCCGACGCGAAGGCGGCGCTGCACGCCGGCGTCTACCTGCACGGTGCGGCAGCGGACGCGCTGGTCGCTGACGGCATCGGCCCGATCGGTCTCACTGCATGCGAAGTGATCGATGCCGCGCGCCGCCTCATTAACGAACCTTCCATGGGAATGGCCTGACTGGAGCCGTTACGACCGGTTTCGATCGTTTGGCGGCGGAACAGCATCCATCTCCTCGACCAGCGCAGCGCGGAATGTATCGAGCTTGTCATGATAGTCTGCGGCCTCGCCATAGCCCAGGAAGCGGGCATAGCGTGCATGGGAACCCAGAACCTTGCGCGCATGCTTGATCGGACAAAAATACTGTTCGGTTCGCGCCGCGATCTCGCCGGCGTAAGCAATGAGCCCATTGGTATATTCACAATAAGCGCAGTGGAACTTTTCGAAAACATTCAGGTATTCCAGATGCTGCCGGTCGAACACAAGATAATCTGACCGCCGGACTTTGGCGATCCGGAAAACCGGAAAACAAATCGCCTGATAGAGCGTGATGCAGATGTCGAGAAAGACCAACGGGATAATCAGGCCATAGATGACCGGCGCACAGAGCAGGTGCTGTGGCTGAACGTCAAGAAACCAGCGAAAAATCCCCATCCTGAGCCGGAGATGGGTCTCCTTGATGGCGCGTTCGAATTCGACGCGCTTGCCTTTGATCTGAAAGGACACGCGGGCCTCCTGTTCATGGAGTGCCGTCCGCAGTTCGTCTTCGAGGGTGTTGATCTGGTCGAGCAAGTGCCGAATGGTGTTGTTCACAAAGCTCCGATGCCGGAATGTCCGGCGGGTTGCTGTTTCAACCGGTGACGCCGATGTTCCACGGCACAAACTCGTGGTCGCCCAGTCCCAGCAGTTCGCTCTTGCTCTTCTCGCCGGAGGCAATGCGCAGCATGAGGTCGAAAATCTGCCTGCCCATCGACTGCACCGTCGCCTCGCCGTCGAGAATCACGCCGCAGTTGATGTCCATGTCCTCGGTCAGCCGTTGGTACATCGGCGTGTTGGTGGCGAGCTTGATCGAAGGCACCGGTTTGGCGCCGAACATCGAGCCGCGTCCGGTGGTGAACATGATCATGTTGGCGCCGCCGGCGATCTGGCCAGTGGCCGAACAAGGATCGAAGCCCGGCGTGTCCATGAACACGAAGCCCTTCTGCGTCACCGGCTCGGCGTAGCGATAGACTTCCATCAGCGGTCCGGTGCCGC
>CAYIRZ010000286.1:0-4348 GCA_964365845.1 uncultured Streptomycetaceae bacterium | reverse complement strand
CCGATCAGCTACCTTACCGCGGAAAACGCCGAACCGGCGCGGCTGCTCGAACACGAAGAAACCACCCGCCTGCGCAGTGCGGGGCTCGAAAAGGCCGTCGACAGCCTGGACGCGCGCAGCCGCCGTATCATCGAGGCGCGCTGGCTCAATGAAAAAGAGCCCGCGACACTGCACAATCTCGCCGCCGAATTCGGCGTATCGGCAGAGCGCATCCGCCAGATCGAAAGCAAGGCGCTTGCCAGGATGAAGGGCATTATCGCCGCAGCGGCATAAAATCAGTATTTGAGATCAGAAAAGCCCCGGCCAGCGCCGGGGCTTTTTTTAGGAGATGCCAAGCAGGATGCGGATGTCGTGCAGCAAAGCAGGAGCGCCCTGTCCGTATTGCGCGAACAGGCGCAATCTGCCCTGCTGGTCGAGTATGTAGGTGCCCGCGGAGTGATCGACGCTATAGTCTCCGGTCTTCGATGGCTGCTTCTGGTAGATAATCTTGAACTCCTTCGCCGTGCGTGCAGTCGCTTCGGCATCGCCGTAAAGACCCAGGAAAGCGGGGTTGAACGACGGCACGTATTGGCGCAGCACTTCGGGCGTGTCGCGCTCGGGGTCGACCGTCACGAACAGCACCTGCATCCTGTCGGCATCCTTGCCGAGCTCTTTAGCCACCATGGCCAGTTCGGCGAGCGCGGTGGGGCAGACATCGGGACAATGGACAAAGCCGAAAAAAATCACCACCACTTTACCGCGGAAATCGGCCAGAGTACGCGGCTTGCCGTCATGGCCGGTCAGCGCGATCTCTTTGCCGAAATTGGCCCCGGTAACGTCGGCAAGCTTGAACTGCGGCGCGGGCCCGGATTTATCGCAGCCCGCGAGCAAAAGCGCGGCACACAGCAACAGGCCGGGAGCAATGAACTGTTTCATGGGTAGTGTGCATCGCCCGCCGGCAGGCGGTTACAGCGGAAAGCGGAAGTAGTGGTCGGCCAGCAGCGCGGCAAACAGCACGGTCAGATACATGATGGAGTAGCGGAACGTCCGCTGCGCGAGTTGATCGCTGTAGGCCGTATAAATTTTCACCGCGTAGTAGAGGAACAGCGCGTCCAGCGCCACCGCCACGGTCAGATAAATCGCGCCGCTCATGCGGGTCACAAACGGCAGCATGGTGCATGCCACCAGGATCACGGTATAGAACAAAACATGCAGGCGCGTGAACTTGTCGCCATGGGTTACCGGAAGCATGGGCACGCCCGCCCGCGCGTATTCGAGCTTGCGATAAAGCGCGAGCGCCCAGAAGTGCGGCGGCGTCCATGCGAAAATGATAAGAAACAGCACCAGGGCATCGGCGGACACCTCGCCGGTCACCGCGGCCCAGCCCAGCACCGGCGGCATCGCGCCGGAAGCGCCGCCGATCACGATATTCTGCGGCGTCATCGGCTTCAGGATCACGGTATAGACGATGGCGTAACCGATGAAGGTGGCCAGCGTCAGCCACATCGTCAGCGCATTGACCCAGTGATAAAGCAGAGCCAGTCCGGCACCGCCGACCACCCCGGCAAAAATCAGCGTCTGCAGCGAAGTAATCTGTCCGCGTGGCAGCGGCCGGGCACGGGTGCGCGCCATCAGCGCGTCGATTTTCTGTTCCACCAGACAATTGAACGCTGCCGCCGCGCCCGCCGCCAGCGCGATGCCGAGCGTGCCGGCGAGAAAAGGCTGCAGCGGCACCATGCCGGGGGTGGCAAGGAACATTCCGATCACTGCGGTGAACACGATCAGCGACACCACGCGCGGCTTGGTCAGCTGATAAAACTGATACAGGCGCGAAGCTGGAGAGGCGTGCTGGCTGGCTAGGCTGGAGGACATTTACGTTGCGGACCGCTGAAAAAGGACGAAGTTTAGCATTATCAGCAAGATGAGCAAAAGGGCCGCGCCGGCATTGTGTGCGGCAGCCAGCGGCAACGGCAGGCTCATCACCACGTTCGCTACCCCGAGGCCCGCCTGCAGCAGCAGTATGGCAAGCAGCAGCGCGCCATGCCGCGCAAGACTGGGGGTGCGCAGCACGGCGAACGCGAGGCCGCCGACGTAAACCAGCGTCACCAGAGCGCCGACGCGGTGTGTCCAGTGGATCGTCGTCAGGGCCTCGTAGGGAAGGGGGACGCCAGCCGCGGTCATTCCCAGCTCGCGCACGAACTGGAACGCATGCCGGAAATCCAACTGCGGCAGCCATTCGCCGTGACAGGTCGGGAAATCGACGCATGCCAGTGCCGCATAATTGGCGGACACCCAGCCGCCCAGCGCAATCTGGAGAATGACGATAACGAGTCCCAGCGCCGCCCACGGCCTGAGACGCCGCGGCGCCTCGGGTCCGCCGGAGCTGCCCGGAGACCGCTGCCGCAATGCCAGCCATGCCAGCAGCCCCAGCGTGGCCATGCCGCCGAGCAGGTGTAACGTGACGATCGCCGGTTTCAACAACAGCGTCACCGTCCACATGCCGAGGGCAGCCTGAAGCGCGACCAGCACCACTAGCGACGAGGCAAGAAACGGCGATTGCCGCGGCGTTTCACGCTTGCGCCACGCCAGAACAGCGATCGCCAGGATCAGCAGGCCGAGCGTGCCGGCAATATAGCGGTGAAACATCTCCTTCCAGGCCCGACCAACATCGACCTGCCTGCCGAAGGATGCCTCCGCCCTCACCATCTCGTGCGCCTGGTCCGGCACGCCGACCAGGTGTCCGTAACAGCCCGGCCAGTCGGGACAACCCAGCCCCGCGTCCTCAAGCCGCACGTAGGCGCCGACCACCACCACGAAGAACGCGAGACCCGTCGTAAACAACACCAGTTTTCGGAACATAGGGTTTAATTCCACTTCGAATGGCGCAACAGCCGCGAGACGTCCTTGACCATCTTGCGCGGATCGGCGTCCCGCGGGTAGCGCATCATCAGATTGCCGAGCGGATCGACGATATAAATATGGTCGGCGGGCGACCCCTGCGCCGGAAAAAGTTTCAGAAGGTCATTGCCCGCGACCCGGATCAGCCCGGTTCCCTGATACTCGTCGACTATCGCAGCCGCCGGCTTTGCGTCATCGGTGATCAGCCAGGCGCGCTCGATGCGGTTCGCCTCCTTGCCCTGCGCCAGCCGCACCTGCCTCAGGTAAAGCAGCTTGCGCTGGCAATAGGCGTCGCAGTTGCCGGAATCGACGATCACGAGCACCCACTTGCCTTTCAGCGTTTCCCATTGAAACGGCGCGCCGCCGGCAAGCGCGAGCCCGGCGTCAGGCAGCGGTCTGGGCTCGATCAGTTCGCCGTAGTTGACATGCCCGGACGGCTGCCAGAAGTAATACGCGACATACGAGGCCGCCACCGGCGCCACGCATACGGCAATCAACAGCCACAGGCTAAGCAGAGTCTTTTTCGGCTTTTCGTTTGACATTCGTCACCAGATAAAACGCCAGTATGGCCGCGGCCAGCGCGAACCACTGGAAGGCATAACCATAATGCCTGTCGATACCGAGATCGGGAGGATCCCACTCCCGCGCCAGCCCGTCGTCGGGTGCGCCCTCCTGATCCTGCTGGATCACGAACGGCTGGATCGCGATCGGCATTGCCTGACGATAGCGCTCTATCGTCAGGTTCTGCCACACCTTGCCCTCCGTGGTCGCTGCGGAGAGTTCAAGAAAACGCCGGCTGGGCACCAATGCCAGGCCGGTAACCACAACCGGCCCCTCCGGCGTCCTGACCTCGGGCAGGCGGCCGCGGTCACCCACTCCCGCCACCCAGCCGCGGTTGACCAGCGCGTAACGGCTGCCATCACCCAGCCTGAGCGGCATCACCACGTGGTAACCGACCACCCCGTGCCGCACACGGTTGTCGATAAACACCGAATATCTCGGCTCAAACACGCCGCGCGCCTCGACCCGCCGCAACTGCACGTCCCGCGCATGGAGTTCCGTCGAGGACACGTTTATCGCGGCCCCTCCGGCGAGTTCGTCGATGCGCGCTTTGATCTGGCTTTTTTCATGGGCGCGGCCCAACTGCCAGTTGCCCAGCGCGAGCGTCAGCGCAATGCCGGCCGCCGCCGCGAGCGTCGGCCACAGACCGGGCCTGAATTCGAACCTAGCCGGCATGGCAGTGGCTGGCGGGCACCCATCGCATCGGATACACTATCCCCGTCACAGCGTCCCGCCTATGAAAATCGTCGTCCTGTTATTCATCGTCTTTATCCTGGGCAGCCTGTTCTCGGCGCTCTTTTTTCTGGTCAAGGACAAAGGGCAATCCAAGCGCGCCGTCAAAGCCCTGACGATACGCGTCGTGCTCTCGATCGCGCTGTTCGCGCTGCTGATGCTCGGCTTCCACTTCGGC
>CAYIRZ010000285.1:0-4351 GCA_964365845.1 uncultured Streptomycetaceae bacterium | reverse complement strand
GATCGAAAGTTGCGTCGCCATTATGTTTCGTAATTAACGTGTCTTGGTACTAGGCCCCCTCGCGTGCTGCGCAGGCTCTCCCCCCGCAAGCGGAGGAAGGGGATACCCGCTTTCTCGGGAATGACGAAGGTGTGGGAATTTGTGTCACGCGCTTACGTAAGCCTCAATAGCTCATCCGTCACCGCGCCACGGCATCGGCCATTCTGTCAGAGAGCGCCTTGCGGATCGTCTCCGCCACCGCCGCCTCGTAGGCACGGATGAATTCCACGCTGTTTTCCCTGGGATGCCGTGCCGTTTCATGACGGCCTCGCTCGATGGTTTGATCTGGTCCACGTGCCTGAAGAACGCCATAGCCCGCGAAGTTGTCCGTGTCCACGAAGCCGATCCGGCGTTCGAACGCGCGTATCTCGTTCAGGAACGCCGCCCACTCGTCGGTCATGCCGGGGGCCGACGGCGTAATGATATCGCGCAACTGGGCGCAGCCCGCGCTCAAAGCCGCCAGCAGCACGGCCACGACCACCCAGCGCGCCAGTCTGCCGTTCACGCTTTTCCCTGCTTTTAGAACCCGAACAGCCGCTGCGGATTGTCCGCCAGGATCCGGCGCCGGGTCGCTTCATCCGGCGCCCATTGGCCGAGCAGATTGAACAGTTCCACCGAGCCCACCTTGTCGGCAAACGAGAGGTGCGGGTAGTCGCTGCCCCAGATGATGCGGTCGGGAGCCGTTTCGATCAGTGCGCGCGCGAGGGGGGCTGCGTCGGCGAAACCGGGCGCGACCGACATGCGATAGACGCCGGTCAATTTCACCCAGCAGCGCCCGTTCCCGTTCCGCAGCAGTTCCAGCAACTGCTGGAATCCCGCCTGCGTGGCGCCGTCGCGGGCGAGAAACATGCCCATGTGCGCAATCGTGTAGTTCACCCGGAGTTTCGCCATCACCGGCAGCAATTCCTGCGTGAGCCAGCCGGGCGTCAGGAAATCGAGCATCCAGCCGAACTCCGCGCACCGCGCATCGAGCCGCTCGATGCGCGCGAGCATCGTCTTCGAAAAGCCCGGCTCGGGCGGTTTGATCGGGTTGACGTTGACGCGCACCCCGCGCACGCCCGCGCGGTTCAACCGGTCGAATTCGGCATCGGGCGCGTGCTCGTCGAGGTCGACGATCCCGCGGCAGCGGTCTCCCACCTCGCGCATGGCGTCGAGCATGCACGCGTTGTCGCGGCCGTAGGCGCTCGGCTGCACGAAGACGTAACGCTCGAAACCCATCCGCTGCGACAGCGCGAGAAAATCCTCGAGCGGCGCGAACGGCGGCTTGTAGCGCAGACCGTCAGCGTAGGGATAGCGCCCGGCGGGGCCGAACACGTGGAAGTGGGCATCACAGCCGCCCGGCGGCGCCTTGAAGCCGGGCACGCCCTCGTCATGAATCGACAATCCGCTCTCCGTAGAAGTTTTCGGGTTGATTTGATCGGCGTTCATCGGCGTACCCGTCAAGCGGGTATTGAAAAGAATTCATCGGCGGCTAATTTCTTATTTTGTTACGGGCTCTAAGTTATTCCATTCTGATGCCGGCCTCGCGCGCGAGCTTGGCCTTCTTCTCGAATTCGGCCTTCACGTATGCGGTGAATTCCTCCGGCGAGGCACTCGCAGTGAGTTCGACCCCGAGATCGAGGAAGCGCTTGCGCAGGTCCGGGGCGCGCACGGCCTTCGCAACTTCCGACTGCACCCGGACGAGGATCTCACGCGGGGTTCCCGCCGGCGCCATCAGCCCGTTGAAAGTGATGTCCTCGTAGCCCGGCACGCCCGACTCGTCCACGGTCGGGACCGCGGGCAGCAGCGGCGAGCGTTTCATGCCCGTCACCGCGAGGGGGCGCAGTCTTCCGGACTGAATGTGCCCGAGCGAGGTGCTCACCTGGTCGAACATCATCATCACTTGCCCGCTGATCACGTCCACGATCGCTTGCGCGTTGCCCTTATAGGGTACGTGCAGCATTTTGATCTTCGCATGGCTGTTGAAGAGTTCCGCCGCGATGTGCCCCGTGCCGCCGATGCCTGCCGATGCGTACGAGAGTTCGCCCGGCCGCGCCTTGGCGAGCGCGACGAGTTGTTTAACCGTGCGGACGGGCAGCGCCGGATTGACCACCAGCACCTGCGGCACCAGGCACGTGAGCGTAATGCCGGTAAAGTCCTTCAGCGGATCGTAGCCGGGCTTGGCGATGAGCGAGGGCACCACGGCGAACGTGTTCGCCATGGCGAGCAGGGTGTAGCCGTCCGGCGCGGCCTTCGCGACGAACTGGGTGGCCACCAGGCCGCTCGAACCGGGGCGGTTCTCGACGACCACCTGATGGCCGAACGCCGCGCTCAGCGGCTGCGCCACCGCGCGGGCGACGAGGTCCACGTTGCCGCCGGGAGCGAACGGCACGATGATGCGCACCGGTCGCGCCGGATACGTCTGCGCCGCCGCGAATTGCGGCCCAAAAAGCAGCAGGGTTCCCAACAGCCATGCAAAACGGGTTGTCATCATGTGCCCTCTCCTTATACGGCGGATTTTCCCGGATGATTTGTGTAAAACGTTTATGACCGGAAGGCTCCGGATGCTAATCCGGGCTACGCCCCTTTATTTGCGATCAATCCACCTTTGCGCCGGTGGATTTGATTATTTTATCGAATATGCACCATGTTCACCCCTGTCATCATCTTGAACAGCTCGCCGGCCGGATACGCGAGCGTGCCGGCGCCGCCGGAGCCGAAGTTGAGCCCGCCGGGTTTGGCTCGCGCGAGCTGGATCAGCTCCTGCACCGGTTTCGCGGCCATTATGCGCCCTCCGCCGCCCCGGGATTCCACTGCCCCTTGCGCATGCGGGTGATCGTTATGGTTGCAAACACGCCGTTCTGCGTGAAGGGGTCGCCATCCGAAAAGGCCTTGGCTTCGGCACGGCTGTTCACATTCACGACAAACAGGCTGCCGATGGCCTCTGTGCCATCGTCGGTCTGTGTCGCGCCCGCGAGCACCAGGATGCCTTTCTGGCTTTGCAGATAATCGCGGTGAGGCTGCAGGACCGAGGCACGGACCGCGGCGGTGTTCGGTTTGTCAGTGCAGGAAATAGTCCAAAGCATGGTGGTCCTCCGATTATTGATCTTTCACTAATTCGCGACGGCGAATTAGTGCCATTCTCACACTCTCCTTCCGGGACCTCGGTGCCGCTTGACGGTAGAGGGTTGGGGAGAGGGATTGAGCGTTCCGACTGCCATCCAATATGAAACGCTCAATAGTGGCATGAAGTGTATGTTGTGACGGCCATTCGGACAATGGCTTTGGCGCTTGCCGCGCGGCAAGGGGGAGCTGTGCTATCGTAATGGCTAAGGAACCTCTGATTAAGTCGTCCCCGCGAAGGCGGGGATCCAGTAACTACCTGAACATCCTGGATTCCCGCCTTCGCGGGAATGACAAAACCATACTTAATCAGAGCTTTCCTAAGACCCATCCCACTTGACTAAGGCGGAACAATGACGACGACCAGGAAGAAACTGCTGCTGCCGAATACGATGGCGCGACCCGGCTGGGATTTGGCGAACAGCCGCAAAGACGTAGAGGCGATAGCGTTTTCTCCCACCATGCCGACACCCGAGTTCCGGGCGTTGCTGCGCGATGTCGATGGCATCGCGCTCACGAGCACGCCTTTTCGCGCGGCCGATATCGAGGCGGCGCCCCGCTTGCGCGCGGTCGGCCGTATCGGCGTCGGTTACGACGCGGTGGACGTGCCGGCGTTGACCGGCCGCGGCATCCCGTTGATGACTTGCGACACCGACAATTCACCCACCGTGGCTGAGTGCGTGATGTTCATGATGCTCACGCTGTGCAAACGCGGCCCCGGCAAGGATGCCCTGGTCCGGCAGGGCCGCTGGTCCACGCGCTATGACGAGCTGCCCACCGAACTGCTCGGAAAGACCGTGCTCATCATCGGCTTCGGCCGCATAGGCACGCGCGTCGCCAAACGCTGTCTCGCGATGGAAATGAAAGTGGAGGTCTACGATCCGTATGTTCCGGCGCAGGCGGTGCGCGCGGCAGGCTGCGAACCGGTTGCCGATCTCGACGCCGCGCTGCCGGGTGCCGACTACGTCACCCTCCACTGCCCCAGAACGCCCGAGACCGTGAACCTGTTCGATGCCGCGCGGCTGGCGCGCATGAAACTCCAGGCCCGGCTCGTCAACACCGCGCGCGGCGGGCTGGTCGACGAGGCCGCGCTTTACGCCGCGCTCGAGGCAGGCAAGCTTGCGGGCGCGGGCATCGACGTCTTCAGTCCGGAGCCCCCGCTTACCGACAACCCGCTGTTCACCCTGTCCAACGTCGTCGTCTCGCCGCA
>CAYIRZ010000284.1:2741-4356 GCA_964365845.1 uncultured Streptomycetaceae bacterium | reverse complement strand
CCCTTGTAGTCTTTACTCATATTTGAATATCTTACATTTTTTCGGGTGCGGAAACACCCAGCAGCAAAAGACCATTGTGCAGCACTTGCCGTACTGCGGTCACCAGAGCGAGCCGCGCCAGCCGGAGCGATTCTTCATCGACCAGCACGCGCGTCGCATTGTAGTAGCTGTGGAACTCGGCGGCGAGTTCCTTGAGGTAGAAAGCGATCACATGCGGCGCCATCTCGCGCGCGGCGATTTCGACCGCCTCCGGGTATTCGCCCAGCCGCGCGAGCAGCGCGAACTCGTGCCCGGAATCGAGCGCCGAAGTATCGGCCTCTTTCAGGCCGGCGGCGTCGCCACCCCATTGCTCGTGCACGCTGCAGACCCGCGCATGAGCGTACTGGATGTAATAGACGGGGTTCTCGTTGCTTTGCGATTTTGCCAGGTCGAGGTCGAAATCGAGGTGCTGGTCGCTTTTGCGCAGCACGTAGAAAAAGCGCGCGGCATCGTTGCCGACCTCATGCCGCAGTTCGCGCAGCGTCACGAATTCGCCGGCGCGCGTCGACATCGAAACTTTCTGGCCGTTGCGGTAAAGCACGGCGAACTGCACCAGCGCGACCGCCAGCCTCTCTTTGTCGAACCCGATCGCCTCGAGCGCGCCCTTGACGCGCGGGATGTAGCCGTGATGATCGGCGCCCCAGACGTCGATGACGAGATCGAAGCCGCGCTCGAATTTATTGAGATGGTAGGCGATATCCGAGGCGAAATACGTATATTGTCCGTTCTCGCGCTGAACGACGCGGTCTTTCTCGTCGCCGAAATGCGCTGAGCGGAACCACTTGGCGCCATCCTGCGCGTAGATGTGCCCGTGTTCTTCCAGTTTTTTCACCGCGAGCTCGACCATGCCCGAGTCGTAGAGCGAGCGCTCCGAGAACCAGTGGTCGAACGTGACGCCGAATTCGGTCAGATCGTCGCGGCAGTCGGCAAGCTGTTCGTTCAGAGCATGGCCGTGGATATATTCGTAGTCCCCGCCCAGCAGCCGCTTGGCGTTGGCGATCAGTCCGTCCAGATGGGCCTCGGCGTCGGTCGCGACGTCCGGCACGCCGGCGACAACCTGCGCGGCGGGTCGAACATAACGCTTGTCATGCGCGGCGAGAATCTGGTGCGCCATGTCGCAAACATAATCGCCCTGATAGGCATTGGGCGGAAACGGCACGGCTTCGCCGGCAAGCGCCAGATAGCGCAGCCAGGTCGACAGCGCCAGAATATCCATCTGCCGTCCGGCGTCGTTGACATAGTATTCGCGCGCGACGTCGAAGCCGGCGGCAGCCAGCACGTTGGCCAGGCTGGCCCCGAATGCCGCGCCGCGCCCGTGCCCGACATGCAACGGGCCGGTGGGGTTGGCCGAGACGAATTCGATCTGCACCTTTTTTTTCCGGCCCAGAGCGTTTTTGCCGTAATCCTGGCCGGCCTGCAGGATGCGGTTGACTAATTTTTGCTTGAACGAGCGCTTGAGAAAAAGATTGATGAATCCCGCCCCCGCGATTTCAGCTTTTTCCAGGCAGGGCGAGGCCGGCAACGCGGCAATCAGCTGCGCGGCGACATCGCGCGGCGGGCGCTTCAGCACCTTGGC
>CAYIRZ010000284.1:0-2641 GCA_964365845.1 uncultured Streptomycetaceae bacterium | reverse complement strand
GATTGAAAAAACGCGATTTTATCATGCCGCTTAGGAGATTGTCGGACTTGGGTTCGACAATCTCCTGAAATGAAAAGCACTAAGGAACGGGGTGAAAAGAACGCCATGCAAGTGACGTTTGTTCCGGACAGCACAGCGTTTTGATACGCAAAGCTTCTTTCTTTAGAACTCGAGCGGATCGACATCCAGCGACCAGCGTGCGCGGTTGGGCTGGGTGTCGGCAAGCGCAGCGTGCCAGGCGCTCAGAAAAGCCTGCAGTTCGGAGCGCGAATCGGATTGCACCAGCAGTTGGGCCCGCTCGCGCCCGGCGAGGCGCAGCATGCCTGCGGGAACGGCGTCGTAAATCGTCACGTTTTGCGACAGCGCCTTGGCGGTATGGGTGGCGGCGGCCAGAAACTCGAGGGCGGCCTCGAGTTTGGGCGCTTCGGCACGCAACAGGGCCTGATAGACAAACGGCGGAAAACCCGCTTGCCGGCGCTCTGCGAGCAGATTGCGCGCAAAATAGGCGTAATCCTGGCTGCGCAGGGCGGTATAGAGCGGATGCTGCGGGAATTCGGTCTGGATCAGCACTTCGCCTTGGGCATCGCCGCGGCCGGCGCGTCCCGCAACCTGGGTAAGTAGTGCAAACAGCCGCTCCGGCGCGCGGAAATCCGCGCTGTACAGCAGGCTGTCGGCGTTGAGCACGCCAACCAGGTTGAGGTGCGGAAAGTCATGTCCTTTGGCGAGGATCTGGGTGCCGACCAGGATATCGACTTCACGTTCGTGGATCTGGCGGCGCATCGTCTGCCAGGCATGCCGGGGCCGCGTGCTGTCGCGGTCGATGCGCAGGATGCGCGCCCGTGGAAAGTGCTGCACCAGCGCCGTTTCCACGCGCTGGGTGCCCTGCCCGACCGGTGCCAGTTCCGCGTTGCCGCATTCCGGGCAGGTTGCGGGGATCGGCGACTGATGGCCGCAGTGATGACAGCGCAGATGCCGGTCGCGCAGATGCAGCACGAGCTGCGCGGAGCAGCGGTGGCAACTCGACAGCCAGCCGCAGGCGTGGCACATCAGCACCGGCGCGTAGCCGCGGCGGTTGATGAATACCAGGCTTTGTTCCCCGCGTTCGAGGCGTACGGCAATGGCCGCCAGCAGGCGCGGCGACAGGCCATCTGCCAGCTTCTCCTCGCGGGTGCTGATATAGTCAATGCGCGGTGGCGCGGCGTTGATGCGGTGGGGCAGGGTCAATAACTGATAGCGTCCGTTCTTTGCGTTGTAGTACGTTTCCAGCGCCGGCGTTGCCGAGCCGAGCACGATGGGCACGCCGCGCTGCCGGGCACGCACCACGGCCAGGTCGCGCGCCGAATAGCGCAGGCCGTCCATCTGCTTGTACGAGGCGTCGTGTTCCTCGTCGACGACGATGAGGCCCAATTGCGGCAGCGGCGCGAACACGGCGAGGCGGGTGCCCAGAATAATGCGTGCCTGGCCCGATTGCGCCGCGAGCCAGTGATCGAGGCGCCCGCTTTCATTGAGACCGCTGTGCAGGCTGGTGATGGATGCGCCGGGAAAGCGGTCGCGCACCATGGCTTCAAGCTGTGGTGTCAGTGCGATTTCCGGCACCAGCAACAAGGCCTGGCGCCCGGCGCGCAGCACGGCATCGATCACGTGCAGATACACTTCGGTCTTGCCGCTACCGGTAATTCCTAGCAGCAGAAACGCCTTGAAGATGTCGAGTTGCGCACAAACCGCCTGCACGGCCTCGTTCTGCGCCACAGTGAGCGGCGGTCTTGCGCTGGTCGTGCCCAGCGTGTGGGCTGGCGGAGGAGGCACAACGCCTTCGCGCGCCTCGACCCACGACAGCGCCAGTAATTGCTTGAGCGCCGCCGGCGCGGTGACCGCGACGGCCCGGATCGCGCCATAGTCAAGAATGCGTTGCTGCTTGAACAGCGCGAGCAGCCGGCGTTTCACCGTCGCGCGTGCCGGCAGTTTGTCCGGGTCGATGGCTTCTCCTGCCGCGGTCAGCGCATAGCACACAGGAATTTGTCGCGGCGCATTGATGCGGCGCAGCCGCGCCGGCAAAACATTCATCACCGTTGCTCCCAGTGCATGGTGATAATAGTCGCTGGCGAATTTCAGCAGACGCAGAGCATCGGAGGCAAGCGGTGGTTCATCGCGCAAGATGCGCAATGCGGTCTTGAGTCGGTGGTGCGGGACGGCCGAAGCGGCGGCGACTTCGATAATCACGCCTACCACGGTTTTTTTTCCGAACGGCACCAGCACCCGGCGGCCGACGTCATCCGCGTGCGCGTCGCCGCGGTAATCGAACAACTTGGCTACGGGCACATCAAGCCCGACGCGGATGATTTTCATTGGCCCGTCAGAGGGGGGTGGAGAAAGTTACAATGAAGTGCTCATGCCGATTCTGCGACTTCCCGGCAACCGCTTTATGCGACAAGAAAAACCCTTTTTATTCACAGCGCTTTGTGGATAACTTTGTTGATGAAACCCATGCTCATCGAGCACTTCACGACGCCGAGACGAAGGTGCAGCTGGGGCCGCCAGGATTTCATATATTAAAATCCGTTAAAAAACAATAGATTATGATCGCGTATCGAATGGCACCCGTAAGCGATCAAGAACCCTGCGTCCCGCAACCCCTTGCTGT
>CAYIRZ010000283.1:0-4386 GCA_964365845.1 uncultured Streptomycetaceae bacterium | reverse complement strand
GAGCGAAGCGACGATTACCCACGCGCGATATTTGGGCAGGAACATGAAGCCGAGGTTGATTCCGCCCTGCAACGACTCGGGAATCTCGTACTGCTGGCCGGAGATGCCGTACCAGTCGCGAAACAGGCCCTCGATGATGAGCGCAATGCCGAAAGTGAGCAGCAGGCCGTACAGATGATCCAGCTTGTAGAGATGCCGCAGCATGGTGCGTTCGATCGCGATGCCGAAGACGCCGACCAGCAGCGGCGCGAGCAGCAGCGCCACCCAGTAATTGACCGAAAACCCGGGATCGCCTATCCACTGTCCGACCTGCGTCAATCCGATCCAGGCAATGAACGCACCCATCATGTACTGGGCGCCGTGGCTGAAGTTGATGATGTTGAGCATGCCGAAAATCACGGCAAGCCCCAAGCTCAGGATGGCGTAGAACGAGCCGTTGATGAGCCCGACCAGCAGCTGGCTGTAGAGCGCCTGCGGCGTGATACCCAGCAGTTCAAACATAGGCTGAGATGCGTGAGGGGTGAGGAGTGAGAGGTGAGGAGTGAAAACCCTCACCCCAACCCTCTCCCTGGCAGGGAGAGGGGGCTCCCGGCACATTCACCGCTTCATCCTTCATCCCTGCCTTTGGCATCCCTCCGCCCTCATTAAATGAAATGTATCCTTTAGGGCCCTCATCCCCCCGCCCTCCGCCCTCATCCCTCCTCCCTACTTTTTGAGCAGCGGGCACTCGCTTTGCGCGACCGGCATTACCGCTTCGGCAGCCGGAATCACCTGGCGCACGTGGTAGTAATCCCACGGATACTTCGATTCTTCCGGTTTCTTGACCTGTAGCAGATAGAAGTCATGCACGTGGCGGCCGTCCTCGCGGATCTTGCCGTTCTTGGCGAAGAAATCGTTGATCGGCGTTGACTTCATTTTCGCCATCACTGCTTTCGCCTCGTCCGTGCCGGCTGCCTTGACCGCTTTCAGATAGTGCAGGGTCGACGAATAGACTCCAGCCTGCACCATCGTCGGCATGCGCTTGTGCTTCTCGAAGAAGCGCTTCGACCAGGCGCGGGTCTCATCGTTGAGGTCCCAGTAAAAACCTTCGGTCAGATACATGCCCTGCGTCGCTTTCAGGCCCAGGCTGTGCACATCGGTGAGGAACATCAGCAGGCCGGCCAGCGACTGCTTGGGCGTGATGCCGAATTCGGCTGCCTGTTTGATCGAGTTGGTGGTATCGGTACCGGCGTTGGCAAGCCCGATCACCTTCGCGCCCGATGCCTGCGCTTTGAGCAGGAACGACGAGAAATCGGTTCCCGGGAACGGATGGCGCACCGAGCCCAGCACCTTGCCGCCGTTGGCGATCACGGTCGCGGTAGTGTCCTTCTCGAGCGCGTGGCCGAACGCGTAGTCGGCGGTCAGGAAGAACCAGGTGTCGCCGCCTTGCTTGACCACTGCCTTGCCGGTGCCGTTGGCGAGCGCATAAGTATCGTAGACATAGTGCACGTTGGTATCGGTGCATTGCTTGCTGCCGGTGATCGGCGTCGACGCCGCGCCCGATACGATGGTGATGCGGTTCATCTGCTTCGCCACCGGCATCACCGCCAGCGCGGTGGAGGTCGTCACCAGATCGCCGATCATGTCGACCTGGTCGCGCTCGAACCACTCGCGCGCCCGGTTCGAGGCCACATCGCCCTTGTTCTGGTGGTCGGCGGAGACCAGTTCGATCTTGAATGCCTGGCCTTTTTCACGCGCCTGAAAATCCTCGATCGCCATTTTTGCCGCCAGCACCGAGCCGGCGCCGGCGAGGTCGGAATAAGTACCTGAAAGATCAGTCAAAATGCCGATCTTGACCATGCCGTCGGACAGTTTGACCGCGGCCGCCTTGGCCTCGGCTTTCTTCTGCTGCGCGAACGCAGCGCCCGCCGGCAGCGACAGCAGCGCGGCACCGGCCAGTGCAAACATCAATTTGTGTTTCATTTTCATTCCTCCATTGAAGTGACAGACAAGGTTTCAAACGCCCAGCAACTCGTGCAAACGGTCCATCTTAGACTGCAATTCGTTCATGGTCACGGTTTCGACGATGCGCCCGTGCTCGATCACATAATGCCGGTCCGCGAGCGGCGCCGCGAAACGGAAGTTCTGCTCGACCATGATGATCGTGTAGCCGCGCGCCTTGAGCCCGTGGATCATACGCCCCAGCGACTGCACGATGACCGGCGCGAGCCCTTCGCTGATTTCGTCGAGCAGCAAAAGCCGGGCGCCGGTGCGCAGAATGCGGGCTATGGCCAGCATCTGCTGCTCGCCGCCCGACAGCCGCATGCCGGGACTGTTCCTGCGCTCGGCGAGATTCGGAAACATCCCGTAGATTTCCGTAACCGCCATGCCGCCGCTCGCCACTTCCGGCGGCAGCATCAGATTCTCCTCCGCGGTGAGACTGGCGAAAATGCCGCGCTCCTCGGGACAGTAGCCGATGCCGAGATGCGCGATGTGGTGCGTCGGCATGGCAATGCTTTCGCGGCCGTTGACCATGATCGAACCGCTGCGTTTTCCGGTGAGACCGAGAATCGCGCGCAGCGTGGTGGTGCGCCCGGCGCCGTTGCGTCCCAGCAGCGTCACGACCTCGCCGCGGTTCACGTGGAAATCGATGCCGTGCAGGATGTGCGATTCGCCATAGAAGGCGTGCAGGTCGGTGACCCGCAGCATTTCGGTATCCGGGGAAAATGCGCTGGTCATGCCGCCGCCTCCGTCCCCACATACGCTTCCAGCACCTGGGGGTTTTTCGACACCTCTTCGTACGGCCCTTCGGCCAGCACCGAACCGTGCTGCAGCACGGTGATGACATGCGACAGGTCGGCGACGACATTGAGATTGTGCTCGACCATGAGGATGGTGCGGTTCGCCGCAACCTTTTTGATCAGCTCGACCACGCGCCCCACGTCCTCGTGCCCCATGCCCTGCGTCGGTTCGTCGAGCAGCATCAGTTCCGGGTCCAGCGCAAGCGTGGTCGCGATCTCGAGCGCGCGTTTGCGGCCATAGGGCAACTCCACCGTCATCGTGCCGGCGAACGACGCCAGGTCCACCGCCTCCAGCAGTTCCAGCGCGCGCGCATTCAGCCGCTCCAGCGTTTTCTGCGATTTCCAGAAATGGAAAGAAACACCGAGTTTGCGCTGCAAACCGATGCGCACGTTCTCCATCACCGTGAGATGGGGAAACACCGCGGAAATCTGGAACGAGCGGATGATGCCGCGGCGCGCGACCTGCGCCGCCTTGTCCCCGGTGATATCGGCGCCATTATAAAAAATACCCCCGCGCGTCGGCTGCAGGAACTTGGTGAGCAAATTGAACACCGTGGTCTTGCCCGCGCCATTGGGGCCGATCAATGCGTGTATCGAACCGCGCCTGACCCTGAGGTTGACGTCGTTGACAGCGACGAAGCCCTTGAACTCCTTGGTGAGCCCGCGCGTTTCGAGGATGTATTCGTTGCTCATTAAAACCTAAATTCAGCCACAGAGGTCACAGAGGACACAGAGAAAGTCATTAATGCAAAAGAAGAGACGGTTTAATCAAGTTGAAAAAGTGCCGCCCAGCTTCTTGACGCGCCTCGCGTCGTGACGGCTCAAATAATCTGTTTTCTCTGTGACCTCTGTGTACCCCTCAAGGGGGTATTAAAAGGAATCCTCTGTGGCAAATATGTGTTTTTAAGATTACTCGATCGCCGAAGCCGATTTCGCCAGCTGCCGCAGGATGAATTTCTGGATCTTGCCGGTGGAGGTCTTGGGCAACGGCCCGAATACCACCCGCTTCGGCGCCTTGAAATGCGCCATGCGCGCGCGGCAATGCTCGATGATGTCGCGTTCCGTCGCCTGCGCGCCTTCCTTCAGTTCGATGAAAGCGCACGGCACCTCGCCCCACCTGGGGTCGGGTTTGGACACCACCGCGGCCGTCATTACCGCCGGATGGCGATAGAGCACGTCTTCGACTTCGAGCGAAGAGATATTCTCGCCGCCGGAAATGATGACATCCTTTGAACGATCCTTGATCTTGGCGTAGCCGTCGGGCTGCGTCACGGCGAGGTCGCCGCTGTGGAACCAGCCGCCGGCAAACGCCTCCCGCGTCGCCTGCGGATTCTTGAGGTAACCCTTCATCGTGAGATTGCCGCGGAACATGATCTCGCCCATGGTCTCGCCGTCCCACGGCACCGGTTGCATCGTCACCGGGTCCATCACCGTCATGCCCTGCTGCATGTGGTACCACACGCCCTGGCGGCCGTTCAGTTCCGCGCGCCTCTCCAGCGGCAGCGCGTCCCATTCTTCGTGCTTGGCGCACACCGCCGCCGGACCGTAGGTCTCGGTCAGGCCGTAGACATGGGTGATATCGAAGCCCATTTTCTCCATGCCTTCG
>CAYIRZ010000282.1:0-4388 GCA_964365845.1 uncultured Streptomycetaceae bacterium | reverse complement strand
GATGACTGAATTTCTCGACCTGGGCGCGCCGGTGCTGGCTGCCTGCGCCGCTGCCATGCTCGCCGGCGGCCTGGTCAAGGGCGTGGTGGGGATCGGGCTGCCGCTGGTGGCGCTGCCGGTCATGGTGAACTTCATTCCCGTCCCCAAGGCGATCGCGCTGCTCATTCTTTCCTCGCTCGTCACCAGTGTGTGGCAAAGCGCTCACGGCGGCCAGTTCACGCCCTCGGTCAAACGCTTCTGGCCGCTGCTGATCGGCATCGCCATCGGCGTCGCGATCAGCGTGCGGGCGCTCGCCACCTTCGACATCAAGATGCTGTATCTGATTCTGGGGGTGATCGTGACCACCTTCGCCTCTATCCTGCACCGCCACCTGGTGTTTGCCGTGGTGCCGCAGGCCGAACGGTGGGCGGCGCCGCTGACCGGCGTCGTCGCGGGACTGATAGGCGGGCTCTCGATGCTGTTCGGGCCGATCTATGCGATGTACCTGTCGGGCCTCAAACTCGGCAAGGAGTCGTTCGTCGCGGCGATCTCGCTCGCCAACGTGTGGGCCACGGTAGTGCTTGCTGTGGCGATGGCGCAATACGACCTGCTGGGCGGCGCCGATCTGGCGGCGTCGCTGCTCGCCATCATTCCTTCTTCTGTAGGCGTACTGCTTGGCCAGTGGCTGCGCCACTACATCAACGAGGATGTCTTCCGCAAGACGCTGGCGGTGGTGCTGCTGCTGATCGGGCTGAACCTGATACGGCGGGCTTTTGCTTAAAGGTCAAAAGCATGAACGCGAAGGATTCTTTTCAATACCCGCTTGACGGGTGCGCGAAGTAACGCAAAGGATCGCGAAGGAAAAGCTAAACGCAGGAACAATATAAAAAGCAGTGCCGCCGATACTTCAGGAGTGAGGAGAATGAGGAAAGCGGGCAGCGTGTTTTGCTCTTACTATTCACCGTTCACTGCTTTTTCAACCGCTAAGGAAGCGCTGATCAAGTATGGTTTTGTCATTCCCGCGAAGGCGGGTATCCCCTTCCCCCGCTTGCGGGGGGAGAGCCTGCGCAGCACGCGAGGGGGCCTAGGATGGGGGCTGCACTAACAACTTACTGGGTCCCCGCCTTCGCGGGGATGACTTAAGGTTTTGTTGATACTTCAGGCAGGGGCCAGAGCGCTTCGCGCAGCGTGCTCCAGCACGGCGTGAACCTGTTCGATGGTGACGCCGGGAAACCACTCCACAAACTGCGAAATCTGTCGGCAAAGCACATGGATAGGCGTTTTCCGGCAAAATGACGCTGTATTTTGAAAAAAATGGAGCTGAGTTCGATTCAGGCGATCCACGCAGCGCACTCGAACCCGGATAGATAATGGCTAAACCCTCAAATGGCGATGTCGATCAGTTCATAGAACGCTGGCAATCCGCCAGCGGTTCGGAGCGCGCCAACTATCAATTGTTCGTGCATGAACTGTGCACTCTGCTCGAATTGCCCACGCCCGACCCGGCACGCGAGGACACGCGCGACAACGCTTACGTGTTCGAGCGCCGCATTACTTTCCGGCACGGTGACGGTACCGAATCGCCCGGTTTCATCGACTGCTACCGCCGCGCGACGTTCGTGCTCGAAGCGAAGAAGGTCAAGCAGGCCGGGGGCAAGGGCTTTGATGACGCGTTACTGCGCGCCCGTGGTCAGGCCGAGCAATATGCCCGCGCGCTGCCGGCAACGGAAGGCCGCCCGCCGTTCCTGCTGGTGGTCGATGTCGGCAACGTGATCGAGCTGTACGCCGAGTTCACGCGCTCCGGCGCAACCTACACACCGTTTCCCGACCCGCGCTCGCATCGCATCCAGCTTGCCAACCTGCGCGATGAGGCCACCCGCCAGCGGCTGCGCGCGGTATGGCTTGATCCGCTGTCGCTTGACCCGACGCGCCAGTCTGCCAAAGTGACGCGGGAGGTTGCCGAGCGGCTGGCTGAAGTGGCTCGCGTGCTCGAAGCGGCCGGGCACGCGCCCGAGGTCGTCGCGGGCTTCCTGAGCCGCTGTTTGTTTTCGATGTTCGCCGAGGACGTCGGCCTGCTACCCAAGCGCGCGTTCGTCGATCTGCTCGAAAGCCTGAAAGACAACCCCGCGCAGTTCATACCGCTGGTAGGCGAAGTCTGGCGCGCAATGGATCGCGGTGAATTCTCCGCTGCCGTTCGTGCCGATCTCTTGAAGTTCAACGGCAAGCTGTTCAAGAACCCGCAGGTGCTGCCGCTCAACCGCGATCAAATCGAACTGCTGCTGGTGGCGGCGCGCGCCAACTGGCGCGAGGTCGAGCCTGCCATTTTCGGCACGCTGCTCGAACGCGCGCTCGACCCCACCGAGCGCCATGCGCTCGGTGCGCACTACACGCCGCGGGTTTATGTCGAGCGGCTGGTGCTGCCGACCATCGTCGAGCCGCTGCGCGAGGACTGGAAGAACGCCCAGGCCGCGGCACTCGTGCTGGCCGGCGAGGGCAAGCTCAAGGAGGCGCAGCAACAGGTGCGGGAATTTCTCAAGCATCTGTGCGAGGTGCGCGTGCTCGACCCGGCGTGCGGCTCGGGCAACTTTCTGTACGTGACGCTCGAACATCTGAAGCGGCTTGAAGGAGAGATTCTTAACCAACTGGATGAACTCGGAGACACGCAAGGCCGTTTGGATCTCCAAGGCGTTTCTGTGGACCCCCATCAACTGCTCGGCATCGAACTCAACCCGCGCGCGGCCGAGATCGCCGAGATGGTGCTGTGGATAGGCTACTTGCAATGGCACTTCCGCACGCGCGGCCATGTCATGCCGCCGCAGCCCGTGCTGAAAGACTTTCACAACATCGAATGCCGCGACGCAGTGCTCGCGTACGATCGCAAGGAATACGTGACCGACGAGCGCGGCATTCCAATCACGCGCTGGGACGGAAAAACGACGAAAAAGCACCCCGTTACGGGAGAGGATGTGCCGGACGAGACGGCACGCTTGCCCGTCGAGAAATACATCAACCCGCGCAAGGCTGAGTGGCCACCAGCGGATTTCGTGATCGGGAATCCGCCGTACCTCGGCGCTAGAACCATCCGCCTCGCATTAGGTGACGGGTACCTTCAAGCGATTAGGAGCGTCTACGCCGACCTGCCAGACCACGCAGACTATGTGATGTACTGGTGGGATCGAGCGGCTAGCCTCGTAAATGCCCATGAGCTTAGACGGTTTGGGCTTATCACGACCAATAGCATTCGCCAGGAGTTCTCGCGAAAGATTTTGGCGAAGCACTTTGGTCAAAGTGCTCTTTTTGCTTTGCGATTTTGTATACCCGATCATCCCTGGGTCGACTCCTCTAACGGCGCCGACGTTCGCGTAGCTTTGACTGTTGCAGATGCGAGCGGAAAATCAGGAACAGTCCTTCATGTTGTGCATGAGAGCCCTGGCACCGATGGAGAGGTAGTGGTCGATTTTCGGCCCGAGTTTGGCCAGATTACTCCAAGCCTGTCGGCATGCTTTGATATTGCATTATGCCCAGCGCTGGATGCCAATGCAGGAATGAGCTGCGTGGGGTATCAACTTACGGGACAGGGATTTGTAGTAGACCGGGCGACAGCCGAAGCATTAGATCACCAATTCCGAACAGCGAGGACACTCATTCGCCCGCTGATTGGTGGGCGAGATATTGTGCAATCATCACGAGGCCTATTTGCGATCGATCTTTTTGGCCTGACCCCGGATCAACTCCAGCGTGATTACCCGGCGTTGTTCCAGTGGGTATTGAGCCGCGTCAAGCCAGAACGCGATCAGAATCCTCGGGGCTCGCTTCGAGCACGGTGGTGGGTATTTGGCGAGCCACGCAATACGTTTCGACCTGCGCTGGCACCGCTCCGGCGTGCTATAGCGACATCGCTTACGGCGAAGCATCGTACATTCTTGCTCGTCGACGCACGCACCATTTGTGATAGCACAACGGTCATGATTGCATTAGACGACGCGCATTTTCTGGGTGTGCTGTCGAGCAGAGTTCATGTAACTTGGTCACTTGCAGCAGGTGGGCGGCTGGGCGTCGGCAATGATCCACGCTACAACAAGTCGCGTTGCTTCGAGCCTTTCCCGTTCCCTAACGCCAAAGCCGAGCTTAAGACCCGCATCCGCGACCTTGCCGAACAACTCGACGCGCACCGCAAGCGCCAGCAGGCGCAGCACGCCGATCTCACGCTGACCGGCATGTACAACGTGCTCGAAAAACTGAAGACCGGCGAACCGCTCAACGCGAAAGAAAAAGTGATCCACGAACACGGGCTGGTAGCGGTAATCAAGACGCTGCACGACGAACTCGACTGCGCGGTGCTCGACGCCTATGGCTGGAGCGATCTCGCGCCGCTGCTGGAAGTGGTGAACGGTAATGCGGCTCCAGGC
>CAYIRZ010000281.1:389-4438 GCA_964365845.1 uncultured Streptomycetaceae bacterium | reverse complement strand
CCACCGCCTGCGTGATGCGGTCGGCCAGTTGCTGCAGCCGGCGTCGCAGCACCTTGTGATAGTCGCGCCCCAGCGCGTAGCGCGAGACGAAAGCCCTGTCCGGCGCGTTGACGACGGCCCAGCTGTCGCGGGCGGCGGGCAGATGGTAATTCATGCGCGCGGTAATCACGCGCAGCGTGCCCGGCACCAGCTCTGCCGGACGGCTGCGTTTCACGCCGTGCTTTGCCATATAATCCATGTCGCCGTGCCAGCCTTTGTCGAGCCAGTCCATGAGCCGGGGTTCGGCTGCGGAAAGATCGCAGTCGGCGATGCCGACTTCCTGGAAGCCGAACTGCTTTCCCCACTGCTTGAGGTCGCGCGCGAGCGCGGAGAAATCGATCGCCTTTGACGGATTGGGACTTTCTTGCATAAACCGCATCATAAACCACCTGATTTGACGCGCTATCTGGCCAGCGAGGCCGACACGCTGGCGCTGGGCGCCGCACTTGCCCCTGCCATCCGGCCCGGAATGGCGATTTACCTCTCGGGTGACCTCGGCGCCGGCAAGACCACGCTGGCACGGGGCCTGCTGCGCGGCCTGGGCTACGAGGGCAAGGTCAAAAGCCCGACCTTCACCCTGGTTGAAGTTTATGAAATTTCTAGGTTATACTTGTATCACTTTGATTTTTATCGGTTCAACGATCCACGGGAATTAGGAGAAGCGGGGCTCCGGGAATACTTCAATTCCGATTCGGTCTGTCTCGTCGAGTGGCCGGAGAAAGCCGCGGCAGGTTTACCCGCGGCGGATTTGAAGATTTTGCTGCAGGTTGAAGGCTCAGGGAGGCATGTCGAGATCTGCGCCGAAACGGAGGCGGGCAAACTTTGTTTAGAGCGTGTCAAAGATTAAGGACGCACCACCCCGCTGCGGCATCCGCGCTGCCCCGCCTGTTCTTTCGCGTCTTTCTGATCAGGTTCATGTTGTTGCTGGGCGCCCTCGGGGCCGCCTCGGCGCACGCCGCAGGCGTCCAGATCACGTCCACCCGCGTGTGGCCCGCTGCCGATTACACGCGCGTCACGTTCGAATCGCACGCCCCGATCCTGCACAAGCTCTTCAGCCTCGACAATCCCGAGCGGCTGGTGCTCGATCTCGAGGACGTCGACAGCGGCGCCACCCTCAGCGGACTCGCCGGGAAAATCGGCGCCAACGACCCTTATGTGCAATCGGTGCGCATCGGCCGCTTCAAGCCCGGCACCGTGCGCCTGGTGCTCGACCTCAAGGCCAAGGTCAAGCCGCAGGCCTTCACTCTCGCTCCGGTCGGTGATTACGGCCACCGGCTGGTGCTCGATATCTATCCGCTCGAGCCGCCCGATCCCCTGCTGGCCTTCCTCGACAAGCACCAGTCACAGCGCGAAACGGCAGCGGAGACCGGAAGCAAGGACGCCACGGCCCCCGCGCCGGCACCCGAACCCAAGGTCGCGCAAGCCGAGGCACCCCGCCCCGCTCCTGCCAGGACCGCGCGCACCGACCCCGGAAAAATGCGCCCGGAATCGGCACGGTTCATTATCATTGCAATCGATCCCGGTCACGGCGGTGAAGACCCCGGCGCGCGGGGCCGGCGCGGCACCTACGAAAAAGACGTGACGCTGGCAATCGCGCGCAAGCTCAAGGCGCGCATCAACCAGGAACCCAACATGCGCGCGGTGCTGATCCGCGACGGTGACTACTTCATCCCGCTGCACATGCGCGTGCAGAAAGCGCGGCGCGTGAACGCCGACCTGTTCGTGTCGGTCCATGCCGATGCCTTCATCAAGCCCCACGCGCGCGGCTCCTCGGTCTTCGCCCTTTCCGAGCGCGGCGCGACCTCGGCGGCGGCGCGCTGGCTGGCGAAGCGCGAGAACGACGCCGACCTGATCGGCGGCGTCAATCTGGACGTGAAAGACCCCTATCTCAAGCAGACCCTGCTCGACCTGTCCCAGACCGCGACCATCAACGACAGCCTCAAACTCGCGAAGGCGGTGCTGTCCGAACTGGGCGAGATCAACACCCTGCACAAACCCCATGTCGAGCAGGCCGAATTCGCGGTGCTGAAGTCACCCGACATTCCGTCGATCCTGGTCGAGACCGCCTTCATCAGCAATCCCGACGAGGAAAAAAGGCTCAAGGACAATGCCTACCAGGACAAGATGGCCGAAGCTATTTTCGGCGGCATCAGGCGCTACTTCTCCAAGAACCCGCCGCTGGCGCGCGACCAGTTGGTGCTGAACTAGTAAGGAGTTTGTCGGCCTTGGGTTCGACAAACTCCTAAAATGAAAAGCACCAAGGAATGGAGTGAAAAGAACGCCGTGCAAGGGATTCAAGTTTCACCAGAATAACGACGTTATAAAAACCATGGACAGAGGAGGAAAGGTCGTCTCGATACTCGCGCTGGCGTTCATCGCCGGCTGCGCGAGCGTTCCCGTTCCGGTCGAGCAGCCGGTTCCCGAAACGATCGTTCTGCCCTACGTAAGGAATTTCTCCGACAACCCTGCGGGCGACGCCTTGCCCAGCGGTTGGCGTCTCTGGACGCTGTCCCGGTTCAAGAAAGCGACCCAGTACCGGCTGGAGGATGACGCCGGCAGGATAGTCGTCAAAGCCAGCGCCCAGGCCTCGGCCTCGGGCCTGGTCCACCCGCTCAAACTCGATCCGCGCGTCTACCCGCTGCTGCAATGGCAATGGAAAACGACGGCGCTCATCGCAACCGCCGACAATACCAAACAGAATACCGAAGATTCCCCGGTGCGCGTGGTGGTCAGTTTCGACGGCGACATCGACCGGCTGCCGCTGGACGATCGCATGTTCTTCGACAACATCCGGCTCCTGACCGGCCAGGAACTGCCCTACGCCACGCTCATGTACATCTGGGAAAACCGCGCGCCCAAAGGCAGTATGATTCCCAACCGGCATACTTCGCGCATCAGGATGATCGTCGCCGAATCCGGACGCGACAAGGTCGGCCGCTGGCAGGAAGTCACGCGCAACGTCTACGAAGACTACAGGCGCGTGTTCGGCGAGGCGCCCGGGCAGATCACCGCCATCGCCATCATGACCGACACCGACAACACCGGCGAGAACGTGCACGCCTACTACGGCGACATCCTGTTCCGCCGCATTCCCCCGCCGCGCCTCACCTTCGCCACGGACTGACGCCGCTATCCGCCGCCCGCGGATCATCAAAATCACGATGACGGGCCATAAAAAGGTAAGATAGATACCGACGATAGGCCGTAAGAAGGAAGGCTCATGCTCGAATCATTGCAGCAAATCGGCAAGGAAGTCAGCAGGGAGCTCGCAAGCGCCTGGGAAAACCTGTCGGAGGGCTGGCGCGAACTGCTCGCGCGCAGCGGCAATGCGCTGACCCGCTTTACCCGCAAGGGCAAGCCGCCGGCAGCCACGGACACCGTGTCAGCGGCCCCGGTGTGGGGCCTGCTCAACGGCGACGTGATCGACACCGGCAGCGACATCGTGGTCCGGCTGGAATTGCCCGGCGTGGCAAAGGACGACTGCGATATCGTGGTCGACGGCACGATACTCTACATCCGGGGCGAGAAGCGTTATTCTCGCGAGCACAGCGACGGTTCGTTCTACGTCAGGCAATGCGCCTTTGGCAGCTTCCAGCGCGCAATTCCGCTGCCGCACAACGTCGATCCGGGGCACGCCTCCTCGACGTTCATAGACGGCGTTTTGATCATCACCCTGCCCAAGACCCTCGCTCTGGAACCGCGCCGCATCACCATTAAATAAGAAAAAAAGAGCGGCGCTCGCGCCGCTCTTTCTCCGTGTCGTTACCTGCTTTTAGTCCAGGGCCTTGACGGTGTCCTCGATCACCTTCTTCGCGTCGCCGAAAACCATCATAGTTTTATCCATATAAAACAATTGGTTATCTAATCCAGCGTAACCCGCAGCCATGCTGCGCTTATTGGCCCGCACGGTGCGCGCTTTCGCCACTTCGAGGATCGGCATGCCGTAGATCGCACTGCCCTTCTCAGGCTTTTAGCGCACCGAGCACTTCGTCCAGCATCTTCTTGGCATC
>CAYIRZ010000281.1:0-379 GCA_964365845.1 uncultured Streptomycetaceae bacterium | reverse complement strand
TCTTGGCTTCGCCGTACAGCATGCGGTTATTCTCTTTGTAGAACAGCGGATTGTCGACGCCCGCATAGCCAGTGGCCATGCTGCGCTTCATTACGATCGAGGTCTTGGCTTTCCACACTTCCAGCACCGGCATGCCGGCAATCGGGCTGGACGGGTCTTCCTGGGCAGCGGGGTTCACGATGTCATTGGCGCCGATGATCATGGCGACATCGGTAGAGGGAAAGTCCTCGTTCAACTCGTCCATTTCCAGGACGATGTCGTAAGGCACCTTGGCCTCGGCCAGCAGCACGTTCATGTGGCCCGGCATGCGCCCGGCGACCGGATGGATGCCGAAGCGCACATTGACGCCTTTCTCGCGCAGGAGCTTGGTGATCTCGTA
>CAYIRZ010000280.1:2618-4448 GCA_964365845.1 uncultured Streptomycetaceae bacterium | reverse complement strand
CGCGCGGGCCTGGGCAAAAAACGATTTTCCGACAGCGCCAAGCTGATCCGCGCGGACCGCGAGCGCTAGCAGCCTGTCGGACTTGGCCCCATTTACCAGAACACGTAGCGTTAACGAGTCGCTGTTGATCGACGCTTCGGCGACAGGCTGCTGTTATGTCATCGACGCTTCGGTGGCGGTCAAATGGCTGCTCACCGAGGAGCATACGGACGAAGCCGAAAATCTCCTGGTCGAGGGAATTGCGTTATCCGCCCCGGACTTGCTCTACACGGAAGTCGGAAACGCGCTGTGGAAGCGGGTCAGGGCGCGCGAAATGACGCTGGACATGGGGCGCGAGGCCTTGGTCAGGTTGAGGGAAATCGACGTCATCGTCACGCCGGCGAGCCTGTTGCTCGACCACGCATTCGAATTGGCGTGCGAGCATCGCCGCACGGTTTACGACAGCATCTACCTGGCGCTTGCTTTACAGGAAAACTCAGTGCTTGTCACCGCCGACCAGCGCTTTTATAACGCCATGCGGCGGACGCCTTTGGCGGATAAGGTGGAGTGGATCGGCGGCATGGCGCCGGCGTGAGGAGAAGAAAATGAACCGGCTCTACTATGGTGACAACCTCAACATCCTGCGCGAGCACGTGAAAGACGAGTCGGTCGATCTGATTTTTGATGCAGTTCTCGATTTCTTCGACTGACGGCGCGGCGCGCGCCGGGCGCATCACGCTGGCCCATGGCGAGGTCGAGACCCCGGCGTTCATGCCGGTGGGCACCTACGGCACCGTCAAGGCGATGAGTCCCGCGGAACTCGCCGAAATCGGCGCGCAGATCGTGCTCGGCAATACTTTTCATCTCTGGCTGCGGCCGGGGCTCGATGTCATCGGCGCGCATGGCGGACTGCACCGTTTCATGGGCTGGAGCGGTCCCATCCTCACCGATTCCGGCGGCTTCCAGGTGTTCAGCCTGGGCGCGCTGCGCAAGATTACGGAAGAGGGCGTCAAATTCCAGTCGCCGGTCAACGGCGATCCGTGTTTTCTCTCCCCCGAGGAATCGATGCGTATCCAGCGCGTGCTCGATTCCGACATCGTGATGGTGTTCGACGAGTGCACGCCGTATCCCGCCACCCTCGAGCAGGCGCGCGACTCGATGCGGTTATCGCTGCGCTGGGCCGAACGCTCGAAACAGGCGCATCACGGCAATCCGAATGCCCTGTTCGGCATCGTTCAAGGCGGCATGTACGAAGAACTGCGCGACGAGTCGCTGGCGGGACTTGCGCGCATCGGCTTCGACGGTTATGCCATCGGCGGTTTATCGGTGGGTGAAACCAAGCGCGAAATGCGGCGCATCCTTGCGCACACCGCGCCGCGGCTGCCCGCGGACAAACCGCGCTACCTGATGGGGGTCGGCACGCCGCAGGACATCGTGGAAGCGGTTGCCGCCGGAATCGACATGTTCGACTGCGTGCTGCCCACGCGCAATGCCCGCAACGGCTGGGTGTATACGCGCGGCGGCGTGATCAAGCTGCGGAATGCGCAATACCGTGACGACCTGAGGCCGCTCGATGAGGAGTGCGCCTGCTATACCTGCCGCAATTTCACCCGCGCCTACCTGCAGCACTTGCAGCGCCTCAACGAAATCCTGGGGGCGCGGCTCAATACGCTGCATAACCTGCATTACTATCAGGAACTCATGCGCGGTCTGCGCGCGGCGATCGCGGCCGGCCGGCTGTCCGGTTTCATCGCAGAATTCAGACAGACGCAGGAAAAATCGTGTTAAAATACAATGCTTTTTCAGGGGCCATGCGCCCTGTTCCCTTTATTCCAACGGAGGAATTTTCAT
>CAYIRZ010000280.1:0-2518 GCA_964365845.1 uncultured Streptomycetaceae bacterium | reverse complement strand
GCTTTTTCAGGGGCCATGCGCCCTGTTCCCTTTATTCCAACGGAGGAATTTTCATGTTGATCAGTCCAGCGTGGGCACAGGCCGCCGGTGGCGCCCCGGGCGGCGGCATCGAGAGCATGCTATTGATCGTGGTGATGTTCGTGGTGCTCTATTTCCTGATGATCCGCCCGCAGATGAAGCGCGCCAAGGAACACAAAACGATGATCGATTCCCTGCAGAAGGGCGACGAGGTGGTGACGGGAGGAGGCGTGCTGGGACGCATCAGCAAACTGAACGAAAACTACGTGACGCTCGACATCGCCAGCAATGTCGAAATCCAGGTGCAGCGCTCGGCGGTCCAGTTGCTGCTGCCCAAAGGCACCATCAAAAACATTGAGTAAGGTGTAAGGAGTGAGGTGTGAGGAGTAACAGCCTGTGAGTTGTTGCACCTTCTGCCCTCCGCTCTCCGCCTCACGCCTAACCCCTCACGCCTAACGAACACATGAACCGTTACCCGCTCTGGAAAAACATCCTCATTGCCGTCTCGCTGGTGCTGGGGCTCGTCTATACCCTGCCGAATTTTTTCGGCGAAGCGCCGGCGGTGCAGGTGTCGCCGCTCAAACACGGGCTCAAGGCCGATGCCGCATTGATGGGCCGTATCGGGGATGCGCTCAAAAAAGGCAACCTTGCGTCAGACGGCATCTTCCTCGACCAGACCAGCGTCAAGGCGCGTTTCCGCGACACCGATACCCAGATCAAGGCCAAAGACCTGCTGCAGTCGCGGCTTGGCGAGGATTACGTGGTGGCGCTGAATCTTCTGTCCAACAGCCCGCACTGGCTCACGGCGATCGGCGCGTTGCCGATGTATCTCGGGCTCGATCTGCGCGGCGGCGTGCATTTCCTGCTGCAGGTCGACATGAAGTCGGCGCTCGCCAAGAAAATCGATTCGATCGCCGGGGACATCCGTGGCTTGCTGCGCGACAAGCGCATCCAGTACAGCGGCGTGACCCGCGACGGCCAGGGCATCATCGTGCGCTTCCGCGACCGTGAAATGCGCGACAAAGGGCTGGCCGAGATCGAGAAAAACATGCCCGATCTCGAACTCAAGACGCAGGATGAGGCCGGCGAGTACCGCATTTCCGGGACACTCAAACTCGAGGCTCAGAGCCAGACCAGGAAGTTCTCCGTGGAACAGAACATCACCACGCTGCGCAACCGCGTCAACGAGCTGGGCGTGGCCGAACCCATCATCCAGCAGCAGGGGATGGACCGCGTGGTGGTGCAGCTGCCGGGCGTGCAGGATACCGCCAAGGCGAAAGACATTCTCGGACGCACCGCGACACTCGAGGTGCGCATGGTCGAGGCGCACGCCGGCGACGCGTCGGCGAAGAATTACGATCCCCAGAAAATCGAGCAGGCGACAAGCGGCCAGGTCCCGTTCGGCACCGAGCTTTTTTATGTGCAGCGCGACGGCGGCAAGGAGGCGCTGCTCCTGAGCAAGCAGGTCGTGATCACCGGCGACCGCCTCACCGACGCCTCGCCGGGATTTGATGGCCAGGACGGCAGACCCATCGTCAGCGTCACGCTCGACGGCCAGGGCGCGCGCATTTTTCAGCAGGTGACGCGCGAAGCGGTCAAGCGCCGGATGGCGATCCTGCTCATCGATCGCGGCAAGCCCGATGTGCTGACGGCGCCCGTCATCCAGTCCGAACTGGGCGCGCGCTTCCAGATCAGCGGCTTCAAGAGCACCGAAGAAACCAAGGACCTTTCGCTGCTGCTGCGTGCCGGTGCGCTGGCGGCGCCGATGGAGATCATCGAGGAGCGTACGGTAGGCCCTTCCCTCGGCGCCGAGAACATCCGCATCGGTTTCCATTCGACCTGGTATGGTTTTTCGGCGATCACCGTATTCATGGCCGTCTATTATCTGATGTTCGGCCTGTTCTCGGTCGTGGCTCTGGCATCCAACGTGCTGTTCCTGGTCGCGCTGTTGTCGATGCTGCAGGCGACGCTGACCCTGCCCGGCATGGCCGGCATTGCGCTGACGATAGGCATGGCGATCGATGCCAACGTGCTGATCAACGAGCGCATCCGGGAAGAACTCAGGAACGGCAATACGCCGCAGGCGGCGATCCACGCCGGCTACGCCCGCGCGTGGGGCACGATTCTCGACTCCAACATCACAACACTGATTGCGGGGCTGGCCCTGTTCATGTTCGGCTCGGGGCCGGTCAAGGGCTTCGCCGTGGTGCTGTGCCTGGGCATCCTGACTTCGATTTTCAGCGCGGTGATGGTCTCGCGCGGCCTCGCCAACCTCTACTACGGCAGCCGCCGCAAGCTGGACAGCATTTCGATCGGCCAGGTGTGGAAACCGGGCGCCGAAAAGACCGGGTAAGCGGTAAGCAGCAAGCAGAAAGGACTCCCGAAAAATGATTTTCACCGCTCACCGCTCACCGCTCGCGGCTTCCGCTTTTTAGGAATCGTTATGGAATTCTTCAGAATAAAACGCGACATCCCGTTCATGCGCCATGCGCTGATCTTC
>CAYIRZ010000279.1:0-4467 GCA_964365845.1 uncultured Streptomycetaceae bacterium | reverse complement strand
CGCCGAAGCGTCGATCAACAGCGAGCCGTTAACGCTACGCGTTCCGGTGAATTGGGCCAAGTCCGACGGGCTGCTTTCCAGCACGTTGTCATATGGGCCCAATGGGTCCCGAAATAGCCAGGCTATTTTGCTGAAATTTCATTAAAAATAGTCGGATCAGGACGTATTGTTAGAGGCACTATTAGCTTGCATGGCTAACTGTTTGATGTTAGTTTTGTTATCCCTTAAAATAACCCAAAGGGTGGCGTTGTGCGCGGTATCACTCTGAAGCAATGGGTATTAGCGGTTTTATGTCTGCTGATGCCATGGGCTGCAGACGCAGCGGGGCTGGGGAGGCTCTCCGTTCTGTCAGCGCTGGGTCAACCGCTCAACGCGGAAATCGATCTGGTGTCGGTGGGGAAGGATGAACTCGCCACGCTGTCGGCACGTCTTGCATCGCCCGATGCGTACAAGCAGGCAAATTTGCAATACGGCCCGGCGCTGGTCGGCCTGCGCCTCAGCATCGAAAGACGACCCGGCGGCCAGCCTTATATCAAGGTCGCTTCCCCCCGCCCGGTCAACGAGCCTTTCATCGATCTGATGGTCGAGATCACCTGGGCTTCGGGGCGTATCACGCGCGAGTACACCGCGCTTATCGACCCCCCCGGATTCGCCCCAACGCCGTCTGAATTCGCACCGGTTGCCGTTCCCGAAACCCGTCCCGCTCCTGAGATCCAGGCGCCTGCCGTTGCTGCTGTTCCTGCCCCTGCTCCTGCTCCTGCTCCTGCCAGAAAGAGGCCTGCTGTTACTGCGCCCACCGCTTCGAGCAGCAAGGAATACGGCCCGATAAAGCGTGGTGAAACACTGTTCAACATCGCCGGCGACGTGAAACCCGAAGGCGTGACGCTGGAGCAAATGCTGGTCGGTCTTTACCGCAGCAATCCCGATGCGTTCGAGAACAACATGAACCGCATGAAAACCGGCAAGATTCTGCGCGTGCCCGACAAGGGCGAGCTTTCCGCGGTTCCGCAGCAGGAGGCGAAGAAAGAATACCGTGCGCAAGTTGCCGACTGGAACGCGTATCGCCGGAAGCTTGCCGATGCGGCTGGCATGGCTGAGTCGCGCCCCGCGGCAAGCGGCAGAATTACGGCCCGGGTCGAAGACAGGGCGGCATCGGGCGAAGCCAAAGACGTGGTGCGGTTGTCCAAAGGCGAGCCCCCCAAGGGGGCTGGCGGTAAACCGGGCACAGTGGCGGCCCGTGTGCGCGCGCTGGAAGAAGAGGCGAATGCCCGCGAGAAAACCCTGAGCGAGGCCAACGAGCGCATCGCGCAGCTCGAAAAAACCATCAAGGATATGCAGCGCCTGCTCGAGATCAAGAGCCCGGGCATGGCGGCTGCCCAACAAAAAGCAGAGACGAAACCACCAGGGCAGAAGCCGGAAACGCCGCGGCCCGCGCCCAAGCCGGAAGTCGCGGCGGCGGCCAAACCCGATGCGGCCAAGCCGGCAGTAACCGCGGCAACGCCTGCCGCGGAGGTGAAGAAAGATGACGCGAAAGCTGCGGCCCCGGCCGACAAACCTGCAGTAGAAGCCAAGGCCCAGCCCAAACCCAAGCCGAAGGTGGTTGCGCCACCGCCCGAGCCTGACCTCATCGGCAGTCTGCTCGACGAACCGCTGTATCTTGCCGCAGGCGGGGCAGTGATTCTGCTGGGGCTGGGATTGTGGATGGCGCGGCGTCGCCGCTCGCGGCCGGTGGCAGAGGATGAAGAACCCGTGAGGTCGGCGCCTACGCTGGCCAAGGACATGGCTGCTGCTGCGGGTGTCGCTGCATCCCCACTTGCGCCGGCACAGTCAGCCGAGGCTGGAATCCCCGCTGCGCCAGTTGACGACGAGGTCGATCCGCTGGCCGAAGCCGAGGTCTACATTGCTTACGGTCGCGATGCTCAGGCCGAAGAAATTCTCAAGGAAGCGCTTGCCAGGAAACCCAATCGCGAGGATGTTCAGCTCAAGCTGCTTGAAATCTACGCCGCTCGCAAGGATAAGGCCGGGTTCAACGGCGTTGCCGGTGGTTTCCACAAACTTACCGGGGGGCAGGGCGGGAACTGGTTGAAGGTCGCGGCTATGGGCTATGCGCTCGATCCCGGCAATCGGCTGTATGAAGCGGGCAAGGATGTGCCTGTCGCGGAACCGCTCGCCGGCTCGCCCACCTCTACGGATCTCGATTTCGATCTTGGCCTGTCTCCGGTCGGACTGACGGCCACTGATATCACGCTCGACCCGGACGTGACTCAGCAGGCGCAGATGGAACGCACGGCGATAATAGATTCAGGCGCGATGCAGGCGATGGCCAGTGAAGCTGCAAAAGCAGAGGAAGCAAAAAAAGCGGAGGAGACGGCTGCCGCGCCGCTGATGCCTGATTTCAGGCTCGACCTTCCGCCAGCGGAAGCGCCGACTGCAACCGATATTTCGCTCGATGTGCCGGAGCCCGCACCCGCGGCTGCCGACTCCAACGTGATGGACTTCAACATTGAGTTGCCAAAAATAGAGGCTCCGAAGCCGGCTGCAGAGCCGGAAGTGTCTGCGCCGCAAGGCCATGACCCTGATGCTGGGCTCGATTTCAAGCTCGACATCGGCGATATCAGTCTGAACCTTGACGACCAGCCACCAGCCGATGTCGCGGTTGAGCAAGGTGAAAAGGACGCCCATTGGTACGATGTCCAGACCAAGTTCGATCTGGCCAAGGCGTATCAGGAAATGGGGGACAAGGACGGTGCCCGGGAGATCCTGCAGGAAGTGATCAAGGAAGGCGACGCCGAGCAGCAGACGGCAGCGAAGAAGCTTTTGGAAACCTTGAACTGATTCTTCAGGTTTCGACATGGATTGAACCGCGGCAGCCACGCTGTCGCGGTTTTTGTTTTTATGCGGCCTTTGCCGCCGGCTGCTAACATACGGTTTGACCGCGGGAAATAACGTGAGAATCGCGCTGGGTATCGAATACGACGGCAGCAGTTTCTGCGGCTGGCAGACGCAGCCGGCCGGCTGCGCGGCGCAGGACAAGCTCGAGCAGGCGCTGGCCCAGATCGCTGGCGAGCGCATTGCGACCATCTGTGCCGGCCGCACGGATGCCGGCGTGCACGCGCTGGCACAGGTGGTGCATTTCGATACGGCTGCGGAACGCCCGGAGTCGGCCTGGGTGCGCGGCAGCAATGCGCTGCTGCCACCCGCGCTCGCCGTGACCTGGGTCCGCACGGTGACCGAAGAATTTCATGCGCGGTACTCGGCGCTTAACCGCTGTTACCGCTATGTGCTGCTCAATCATGCAGTGCGGCCGGCGGCGGACCAGAGCAGGGTCGGCTGGTTTCATCTGCCGCTTGCGCTCGACCCGATGCGCGCGGCCGCGCGGCTGCTGGTCGGCGAGCATGATTTCAGCGCGTTCCGCTCAGCCGAATGCCAGGCGCGCTCGCCGGTGCGGGAACTGCGCCGCCTCGACATCGAGCGCCGCGGCGATTATGTGATTTTTGAATTGTGCGCCAACGCCTTCCTGCATCACATGGTGCGCAACATCATCGGCAGCCTGGTGTACGTCGGCAAAGGCAAGTGTCCGCCGCAGTGGCTGGGCGAGGTGCTGGCCGGCCGCGATCGCGCGCGGGCGGCGCCGACATTCGATGCCGCCGGCCTCTACCTGGCGCGCGTGGAGTACGCTGCCGAATGGGGGTTGCCGGCGCCGCGCGCGGCGCTGCCGCGCCTTGCGCATCCGGTGGAGGTTTGAGCCATGCCCGTTGCCGTAAAGATTTGCGGTATCACGCGGCTGGAAGACGCGCTCGTTGCCGCGCGCAGTGGCGTGCACGCGCTCGGGTTCGTGTTCTACCGGCCGAGCCCGCGCTATGTGACGCCGCAGAAGGCGGGTGACATCATCCGCGCGCTGCCGCCGTTCGTGACGGCGGTGGGCCTGTTCGTCGATGCACCGGCCGAGGAGGTGCGCGAAGCCCTGTCGCATGCGCCGGTCAGCCTGCTGCAGTTTCACGGCGCAGAACCGCCTGCATACTGCCGCCAGTTCGGTTTGCCTTATATGAAAGCGGTGCGGGTCAGGCCCGGGGTGGATTTGCTACAATACGCCTTCGATTATCACGAGGCCAAGGCACTGTTGCTCGACACATTCGTCGACGGCACCCACGGCGGCACCGGAGCGACGTTCGACTGGAACCTGGTTGCCAAGGGGTTGCCGCTGCCGGTGGTCCTGTCCGGGGGGCTCGACGCCAATAACGTAACCGACGCTGTACGCAAAGTCCGGCCGTGGGCGGTCGACGTCTCGAGCGGCGTGGAATCAGGCAAAGGTATCAAGGACGCGGCGAAGATCGCCGCCTTCATGTCAGGAGTGCGAAATGCGGATGTATGACCTGCCCGACGCCAGCGGACACTTCGGGCCCTATGGCGGTGTGTTCGTGTCCGAGACGCTGATCCATGCGCTGGATCAGCTCAGGGACACCTACG
>CAYIRZ010000278.1:2634-4524 GCA_964365845.1 uncultured Streptomycetaceae bacterium | reverse complement strand
GTATCGATGATCACCGGCGCGCCGGTTTTCACGGCGGCGGAGCGGCCCAGCGCGGTCAGCGTCGTCAGCGCGCCGATGCGCAGGCTGCCGTCGGCCGCGGTTGCGACGGATGCATAGCGCGGCTCGACGCCGCGCAGGCTGATCAGCCGCGTCGGCTGGAACACGCCGGCTTTCATCATCAGCATCAGCGCGGTGCCGCCGCCGAAGGCACGCACCAACGGATCGTCGGCGTCGAGCAGGCCGATGGCCTCGGCGAGCGACCGCGGCTCGGCCAGTTCAAACGGGATCATGCCGCACTCTGCGCAGCCGTCGCTTCAAATGCCGCGCGCAGATTCTTCGCAAACTGTTTTTCCATTTCCTTGGCTTTGGCTTTGAGTACCGGTTGTCCAATGCTGCCCAGCTTGCCGGTCAGCGCGGTATCGATTTCATACTGGATCGTCGTCTGGTCCCCGGCTTCGACCAGGCGCGTCGCCGAAGTGGCGGTCAGCCGGCCGACCAGCCCCATGGGCACGCCTTCGATTTTCGCGGCAATCACCTCCGGCGGCGTGACTTCGGTCAGCTCCACGGTCACCTTGAACTTGAACGTCATGTAGGCGACCTTGGTCTCCAGCACCGCATCGAAGCGTTTTGCGTCGAGCGGCGCCAGGTCGCGCACGCCCTCGATGCAGGACGCAAAAAAATGGATGTCCCGCAGTTTCGCGAACACCGCATCGCGCTTCGCGCCGACCGCAATCTCCCCACTGAATTTCATTATTTTTGATGCAGTGAAAGACCGGGAAGTCTATTCCACCCGCCAGAACGCGGCAAGCGCTGTGCCCGTGAGTTCAAAGCATCCACCGCGCCGCGGCCGTCAGTTGATTTTGAAGCCCGTGCGCCTGATGACCGGCGTCCAGCGCTGGATCTCGCTCTGGATGAAGCGCGCCGCCCTCTCCGGGGTGGAATCGGTCACCGGGTTCGCCCCCACGTCGCGCAGGTTCTTCTGGAACTCCGCGTCCGCGATCGCCTTCAGCGTCGCCGCGTTGAGCTGGTCGATGACGGCCTTCAGCGTGCCGCCCGGCGCGAGCACGGCGTTGAAGTTCTCCACCACCATCCCCGGCAGCCCGGCCTCGATGGCAGTCGGGATCTCGGGCGCGACGGACACGCGCTGCTCCGAGCACACCGCGAGCATCCGCAGCCGGCCCGAGCGGTGATACTCGAGCGGACCGGCGCTCAGGATCGGCGTATAGACGGGAATGTGCCCGGCGATGAGGTCGGTCAGGCCCGGCCCGGCGCCCTTGTACGGGATGTGCACGATGTCGAGGTCGCCGCCCTTGATCTTCAGGAGCTCGCCCGTGAGGTTGGTGATGCTGCCCGTGCCGGCGGAGCCGTACGAGAGCTTGCCGGGATTGGCCTTGGCGAAGCCGATGAGCTGCTTCAGCGTCTTCACCGGCAGCGAGGGATGGACCACGATCACGGTCGGCACCGTGGTGATGATGGATATCGGCGCAAGGTCCTTCAGCGGGTCATAGGCCGGCCGGGTCATGGCGACCGGGTTGATCACCACCGTCGTCGTGTTGCCGAGAAGCAGCGTGTGGCCGTCGGGCTTTGCGCGCGCGACCTCCGCGCTGCCGATGGTGCCGCCCGCCCCGCCGCGGTTCTCGACGACGACCTGCCCCAGGATCGGCGTCACCTTCTGCGCCCACATGCGGCCGACGAGATCGTTCTGGCCGCCCGGCGCGAACGGCACGATGAGCCGCACCGGCCGCTCGGGAAACTTCTGTGCCGCGGCCGGCAGCGCCATCGCGAAAGACAGGGCGCCGGCGGCGCCGAGGTTGAGCAAGATCCGGATTTTCATGTGTTTTCCTCCTCGATCCGTTTTACACTGATCCCGATTATCCGCTAATTCTTCCC
>CAYIRZ010000278.1:0-2534 GCA_964365845.1 uncultured Streptomycetaceae bacterium | reverse complement strand
GCAATCCTTGCCTTGCTTGTGCTCACGGGAACCGATGCAGAAGCCGCGGTAGACCGGGCTTGTCTTGTTTCTTTACACATCAGCGAAGGTTGGTCACCGGAACGCAAACGTAAGATCACGTTTGTCACGGGGTTCGAGTTAATTCGAATAAAGCTGTCATCCAAATATAATTTACGCGAGAATTACGCCCTCATATGGCTTGAAAGCGGTCTGCCCATTATTGCCAGGATTGATGTGACCATCATCGGCGTCGGCCGGGAATTCTCGGCGGATGATTTTCAAAGAACTTTTGAACAAGCCGGTGAGAGACAGGCGACACAGCTCGAAGGCGAGGGACGGAGCCTAAAATGGCGGATCAAAGCAAAAACTCCCGGGGGCTGGGTAGATCCGGAGATGTAGATGAAGAACAGGCATCGGCCGGCAAAATAGGTATTCTTCCTACAAAATATTCAGCGTTTCGCCAACTTTCTTTCCGGGGCCGGCGCGGTAAAGTGGATCCATCGATGCACGTGGATTCCAGTCCTCAACCCACCCGACGGAGGCTCCATGAAACACGCAACGCTACAGCAGCCAGCCAGTTTTGCCATGCTCTTCGACCCGGCCCTTGCCCTCGCGGCAGCCGAACGCGCGGCGCAATGGAACCTGCCGCGTCACATGTGCCGTCCGCTGGACCGTTACGTCGGACCGCGCGTGAACTCCGATCAGGCCGCATTCGACGCCGAAGTCGAACTCGCGCCCCTCGCGGAAGAAGAGCTGCACGACGAGCCGCAGCGCGGTTGCAGCGGATGCGCCGAAAGTCTCGATCCCGATTTCGAGGACAGCGGCGAGCTGTAATTCAGTTTTTTATCATTTCAGGAGTTTGTCGGACTTAGCTCCGACAAACTCCTAGCGGGCGCGCCGGCTCAGGCTCAGCGCGGGCGAAGGCGCGACGAGGCCGGCGACGTAGGGATGGCTCTTCTTTTTGTAGGCGCGGGTGATCCGCTTTACGTAGTTGCGCGTTTCGGTGTACGGCGGGATGCCGCGGTACTTCTCGACGGCTTCCTCGCCGGCGTTGTAGGCGGCAAGCACCAGGGCGACGTCACCCTGAAAAAACGCGAGCAGCCATTGCAGATAGGCGAGCCCGCCTTTCAGGTTTTCGACCGGATTGTAAGCGTTCTTCACGCCGAAGCGCTCGGCCGTGACCGGAATCAGTTGCATCAGGCCCTGCGCGTTTTTCGGCGACAGGGCGTTGACGTGAAATGCCGATTCGGCCGAGATCAGCGCCATCACGAGTTTAGGATCGATGGAATACCGTGGCGCCAGGTGATCCACTAAAAGCGCGACGTCGCTTTTTGCCATGCGAACCGGCGCCGGTTCGTCCACGCATTCGGGCATGATGCTGTCGGGCCGCAAACTTGCATATTTTAGAAGTTTCTGCGCCTGTTCATTGCCCTGTTCCGCGGCCCTGCTGAACAATAACGCGGCGACGCCCTCATCGGGCTCCACTTCGCGTCCGCTGAGATACATCACGCCCAGTCTCACCTGAGCTACCGCATCACCGCGCGCCGAAGCCTGGCAATAAAGCTGCCTGGACTTGTCGAAATCCTTTGCTACGCCCTCGCCGCGCTCATATTTCGCGGCGAGCTGGACCAGTGCCTGCACGTCGCCGTAGCGCGCCACCGTTTCGAGTGCCCGCACGCCCGCGATGGGTTCCGCCGCGGCGGCGCCGCATGCCAGCGCCAGGCACGCGGCCATCCAGCGCATTTGCTGCAGGGGACGGCGAGTCTTTGACGTTTTCGATCTCATTGCGGAATACATTCTAGTTAACGGCTGCTGCCGGGCATTCCTGCAATAGAACCTGTTTCCGCTGGTATTTCGAATAGAACCGTGGGGACGGACCGCTAAGCCGATCGCGAACATTCTTGGCCGGCTCAGCGTTCAAAGTACCGGCCACTTCCTTTTTTTACTGCTTATGCGAGCTTGTCGATTCGCTCTCGTAAATTGTCCGGAGCGGTAAACACGAAAGCCCGGCCGGACTGGGATTTCACCAACAGCCCCAGTTTTGCCAGGCCGACCAGAGCCAACTACTAATTCAAGTAGTAATTAGTAATTAACTGGTAGCCTCTTTTTTGATTGCGCCACGGCAGATTATTGAATAGCATTGCGGACTCAAGGTGAACTGCGAAAACGGATTCCACAATCCGGAATTCCGGTTTCGCCTGGTTTTGCCATTACTACAAAAGGAAAAGGTTTCTGATGCGCACTACTTACAAGATTCTGATCATGGGCGCCTCTTACGGTTCGCTATTGGCAACCAAGCTGCTGTTCGCGGGGCATACGGTCAAGCTGGTGTGCCTCCCCGCCGAGGCGGAGTTGATCAACAAGGAAGGCGCCATCGTGCGCATGCCGGTCAAAGGCAGGGATGGACTCGTCGAGATCGACTCGCGGAAACTGCCGGGCAAATTGTCCGCCGACGGCCCCGCAGCAATCAATCCGGCTGACTATGATCTCGTTGCCTTGGCGATGCAGGAGCCCCAGTATCGTTCACCGGGGGT
>CAYIRZ010000277.1:0-4535 GCA_964365845.1 uncultured Streptomycetaceae bacterium | reverse complement strand
ACTCGAAGCGTACCGTGTCCCCCGGCGAGAGGCCGAGGTAATCGCGCAGGCGCTTTGGAATCGTGACCTGGCCTTTTATCGTAAGCGTGCTGCTGTTCATCGCCGTGCCCCAGAAGTAATACCGTCTGTAAATGGTATTACCTGGTGGCGCGTCACGCAAGCGGAATCGGGTTCGGAATCGTGGATCGTGGATCGTCAGTATTTTAGGGGACAGACCACTAAGAAGGGAACCGCGGCGAGTCGCGCTCTCTAAGCCGCTCGACGCGCCTGCCGAGCATCTCGGCGATCTCCGCTTTGAATCGGGCGTTGCCCAAGGCGAATCCGCCGTTGGCGGCCAGGCGGATCTCGCGCAGGTCGGCCGGATCCAGTTCAAATCGAAATGAGCGGCGGTAGGCGGAAGCACGCTGTTGGAGCGTTTCGCCGAGCCCGATGTATTCCTGGTGGGGCACGATCAATGTGGAGGGGTGAAGCTCGGCATTGACCCGATGGCTGGACCACGCGTAGTCACGGGGATGCCGCACCATACCGGCGCGCACCGGATTGAGCTCGATATAGCGCTGGCACTTGAGCAGGTACCCATCGCGCTGGACGAGGCTTGACCGAAAACGGCCTTCCCACAATGTGCCGCTGTGACGGTAGGTCCTGTTGATGTATTGCACGTAGCGTTGGCCGAGGTGTTTCATCAATAGAGACGGCCCGTCGTCGCGGTCCGGCGTCAGCAGCAGATGCACGTGGTTGGTCATCAGCACGTATGCGTGAACCGCGCATTCGAATCGTGCTGACAACTGAGCCAAGTGGTGCAGGTAGAGCCCGTAATCCTCATCGGCATAGAAGCAGGGCGTACGATTGTTGCCACGCTGAATAATGTGCAGCGGCACTCCTGAGCCTCGACCGTCGTGGCATGTTGTTTGACCTGGATTTTTCCTGCTTCAGGGAGTTAAACGCAGTAACCTCTCCCGCGGACGACAGGCTTAGTGGTCTGTCCCCTAAGAACCCTTGGCGTCGACTACTTCAAGAAATTGCCCTGAGGGCGATTTCTTTATCCCTCGATCTTCCGCAACCGCTACCCGAAGGAAGGGCGCACGCCCGACGAGCATGACGCTTACGCCGTCGCACGCTGGCTTGCGGAGTCCGCCGCTCGCGGCAGCCTTGACCGCTATTTCAATCCGCCGCTGACCATCGAAGAACACCGGGTCGCCGAGCGGGAAGGGTGGATTCTGGGGGTGATGTAGTGGCAGGTTTAAAGTTTTGATGTTATCTATACCCCGGGTTTAGGTTTTCGATATTATTCAAACTTACGCCTTGCTTATGGTTTATAAAGATGTTAGATTTCTAAACCATGGGTATAGAAAAACACTCAAAGTTAAACAGCCTCCAGCGCGACCTGCCGGAAGGATTCCTCGCGTCCTCTGCGTGGCTTAAGAAAAAAAATTATTCAGATCAATTACTTAAGAAGTATCGTGACGCCGGCTGGCTGGAATCGCCCGCGCGCGGCGTCTATCGCCGTCCCGGCCCGCCGCTCAAGTGGCAGCATGTGGTGGCGTCGCTGCAAAACCTGCTGGCGCTTCCGGTGCATGTGGGCGGGCTGACCGCGCTTGAAATCCAGGGCTATGGGCATTTCGTGCGGATGAGCGGCGTCATGACCATACATCTGTACTCGCTCGTGCGCTTGCCATCCTGGCTTGCCAAGTTGCCGCTCCAGGATAAATTCGTCGTGCACCGGGAACGCCTGTTCGACGAGGAAGAACCGGGGCTCGCCGACGCAGGCATCAATGTTGTCCGCGACGCGAGCGCACACGCCACCCCGCTGCGCGCCGGCTTGAGGCAGATCGTCTGGGGCGAGTACGATAGGCCGATCACGTACTCGACGGCCGAGCGCGCGATGCTCGAACTGCTCGACGAAGTGCCGCAGCGGCAATCGGTCGAGCACGCCGCGTTGCTGATGCAAGGCCTGGCCGATCTCAGCTCGCGCCGGGTTCTCGCGTTGCTGGCGGTCTGCAGAAGCATCAAGGCCAAACGCCTGTTTCTCGCTCTGGCTTCCCGCCACCGCCATCACTGGGTCGCTCCGGTAGCGGAGGCGGTGGATCGCGGCGAGGTAGAGCTGGGGAAGGGCAAACGCTCACTGGTCTCCGGGGGCAAGCTGCATCCGAAGTATCTGATCACGCTGCCGGAAGAATCGGATGTTCAAGGCTGACAATCCGTTTCTGCCGCAGGCACGGCTCGCCACGCGCATGCTGCGCCTCGTCGCGGAAGAACCCGCGCTCGCCCTGAAAGGCGGTACTGCGATCAATCTGTTCTACCGAAACCTGCCACGGCTGTCGGTGGACCTCGATCTCGTCTATCTGCCGGTGGAAGAACGCGCGCCGTCACTGGCGGCGATTGCGGCGGCGCTGCATCGCATTGCCGGTCGCGCCGGGGAGGCGTTGGGCGATGCGCAAGTGCATGCGCAAAGCGCTGCCGCAGGCAAGCTGGTGGCGCAGCAGGGGCGTGTCACCGTCACGGTCGAAGTCAATACGGTGTTGCGCGGCAGCGTGCATCCGGCAGAGCGCCGCGCGGCGCAGCCTTCGGTGCAGGACCTGTTCGGTGACATCACGGCGCAGGTGCTCGCCTTCGAGGATGTGTATGCCGGCAAGCTGGTGGCGGCCCTCGACCGCCAGCATCCGCGCGACCTGTTCGATGTCATGCTGCTGCTGGATGCGGAAGGCGTATCGGAGCGGTTGATCGACGCTTTTGTCGTTTATCTTGCCAGCCACGACCGCCCCATCGCCGAGGTGCTCGATCCGCGCGAGAAGGATGTGCGGCATGCGTACGAACAGGAATTCGCGGCAATGTCCGGGAATCCGGTTTCGCTGGATCAACTGCTGGATGCGCGGCGTCGTCTGGTACAGGCGCTAAAGAAGGGGTTTCAGACACGGCATCGCGAATTCCTGCGCTCGGTCAAGCGTCTCGATCCTGATTGGTCGTTGCTGCCGGTGCCTCATGCCGCAACGCTGCCGGGAATCCGCTGGAAGCTGCATAATCTCGGCATCCTGCGCAAGGAGCAGCCGGCGCGCCATGCCCGGCTCCTTGACGAGTTGGAGCGTACTTTGGAGCAATTCATATCATGAGCAACGCCTCTCAGCAGATCGTCAACAAAGCCTGGAACTTCGCACACGTGCTGAGAACCTCAGGGTCTGTCCCCTAAGCACCTCTTGTATACTTCTCACGGCAGTCCACTAAAACAACATATGCCGGAGGAGACGATGGATCGATTTTCTGCAAGAGCCTGCAGGGCCTTACTGATTCTGTCGACGAGCAGTTTCGTGGCAGGCGCCGCGTACGCGCAAACCCCTGCCTATCCGACGAAACCGATACGAATGGTCATCGCCCTTGCGCCGGGCGGAGGCGTGGATACGACCGGCCGCTTCATCGCCCAGAAGTTGAGCGAAGCGTGGGGCCAGCCGGTGGTGGCCGACAATCGCCCCGGTGCCGGCGGATCGATCGCCGCTGAACTCGTGGCGCTGGCGCCTCCCGATGGTCACACCATGCTCATGACCTCGTCGGGGATCAGCATTACGCCGAGCCTCATGAAACTGTCCTACGATCCCCGCAAGGATCTGCTGCCCGTGACGCTCGCTGTTGTTTCACCCGGCGTTCTGGTGGTGCATCCGTCCATTCCCGTGAAAAGCGTCAAGGAGTTGATCGCCTTCGCCAAGGCCAGACCGAACGAGCTGTTCTTCTCGTCCTCGGGCCTGGGCTCGGCGCAGCATCTGACCGTCGAGTTGTTCTCGCAGATGACGGGGCTCAAGATGACCCATGTGCCTTACAAAGGCACGTCCCCGAGCATCACGGACGTGGTCGCCGGGCGTATCGCGCTCACCGTCGCGAGCGTGATCTCGACCCGGCCGATGTTCACGACGGGCAGATTGCGCGCGCTGGCTGTCGTGGGCCCCAAGCGCACGCCGGCGCTTCCCGAGTACCCCACGATCGCCGAATCGGGCGTGCCTGGTTTTGGGGTCGAAAACTGGTACGCGTTGTTTCTCCCCGGCAGCACCAACAAGGGAATCGCGGTCAAGATTCAGGAAGCCGTATCCCGCATTTTGACCGAGCCGGCGACCAGCAAGCTGCTGCTCGGTCAGGGCCTCGATGCCGTCGGAAGCTCGCAGGAGGAGTTCGAAAAACTGTATGCCGCCGAAATCGCCAAATGGGCGAAGGTCGTGCAAACCACCGGACTGCAGCTGAAATAGCACGATCAAAATCACGTTACGGCGCGGCTTACCTTCGCCATCAAAGAGCCGTTTCGCACTGAGCACACGGAGGACACGGAGAAAAGTGATTTATTGGATAATTCAGGAAATGTCTGACAGTTTCTTATTTTGAGCTTTCTCTGTGCTCTCCGTGTGCTCCGTGCGAACCCTGCTGTGGTGGCTGAAAAGAAAAAGCAGCTGGTAACGGCGGCAAAGGATTGCCGCCCTACGGCTTTACCTTTCACCGCTCTCCAGCTGCCGGGCTGCCCCCGGCGAAATGAGCCAAAAATCCGGGATTGCCTGTTCCGC
>CAYIRZ010000276.1:0-4552 GCA_964365845.1 uncultured Streptomycetaceae bacterium | reverse complement strand
TGTTCACCGGCGTCGGGCCTTTCCGTCACAACGATCCGCGCGACCGGCCAGCCGCCGTATTCGGCGGCAACGTGACGCTCCACATGGGACCGGATCGCCAGGCCTGCGTGCTGCTGCCGATCATCCCGCCGAAATAGCACTGTCTGCAGGTAGGAAGGGGAGGCGCTTTATTGTCCGGGGCAGATTCAAGTTATTGAGCTTTGTGTAAATGGGTGACAACCCATATGCACCACAAATCTCCCCTCGCCCTCTGGGAGAGGGGCGGGGGTGAGGGTTGAGCGGAGTCAGGCATTATCCGGCGGGAGTCGGTCGGTTAGTCGCACTTCTAGTGCTGGCGCTTGAACTGCGCTTTGATTATTTTTGACGCTCCGGGTATTTGAATTTGCATCTTGATCCAGCCAGAGTTGCGCGTTAGCGGTGCGCGATCTGCTTGTCGGTGAAGAGATAATCCTTGAGTTCCTTGGAAAACGCGGTGTCTTTGCGCCGTATCCACTCCAGCACCATCGACGCATGTTCTTTTTCCTCGTCGCGGTTATGCGCGAGGATCGCCTTGAGGTCAGGATCTTTGCAGGCGTCCACCCGCTGGTTGTACCAATCTATGGCTTCAAGCTCTTCCATCAGCGACACAATGGCTCTGTGCATGTCGCGCGTCTCGGCGCTGAGTTCCGTCACCGGCTCATGATAACCTTCGTTTGCCATGGATAAGTCCTCCGTTTGAATGTGAAATATCACGTTTGTAATTATGCACGAATCTTGGTCAGGCAACCCGGCGGAAAGAGATTCCCGCTCCGCGGCCCGTGGTGATTTGATGGCCGGATCGGTAACCCGATTTGCGATAAATGGCGCCGGATCGATTTTTCACTGCGCCTTGATCCCGGCAGTGCGGATCACTTTTTTCCAGCGCTCGTGATCGGTGCGCATGTATTTCGCAAGCGCCGCCGGCGTGTCGGGCGCCGGATCCGCGCCCTGGCTGGTCAAGCGGCGGCTCACTTCGGGATCGTTGAGTATCCTGACGATTTCAGCATTCATCTTGCGAACTATCTGCGGCGGCGTCCTGGCGGGCGCGAACAGCGCGTTCCAGTTCGAATATTCGAAATCGGGATAGCCCGATTCGGCGACGGTCGGAATGTCGGGCGCGGACGCCGAGCGCTTCGCGCTGCTGACGGCGATGGCTTTCAACCTGCCGGCGCGCACGTGCGGCAACACCGAAGGAATGCTGACGAAGAGCATCTGTACCTGGCCGGCGATGAGATCGGCGACGGCGGGGGCGCCCCCTTTATAGGGAACGTGCACGACATCGATGCCCGCGGTGAGCTTGAGAAGCTCCAGTCCGAGATGGGTGGCGGTGCCGGTGCCGGCCGAAGCGAAGTTGAACTGCCCCGGTTTGGATTTGGCGAGCGCGACGAGTTCCTTCAGCGTTTTCGCCGGCACCGCTGGATGGACCACCAGGATTTGCGGATTGTTAACCAGCATCGCCACCGGCGCAAAATCCAGAAAAGGATCATAGGACAGCTTGGCATGCAGCGCCGGGTTGATGGTCATGCCGCCCGCGGTGCCCACCAGGAACGTATAGCCGTCGGGCGCGGCGTGGGCGACGATTTCGGTGCCGACGATGCCACCGGCGCCGCCGCGGTTGTCGATCACGACCGGAGGCCCCCAGCGCTCTGTGAGCTTCTGACCGATGATGCGCATGATCACGTCGGTCGGCCCGCCGGCAGGGAAGGTGACCACCATGCGGACCGGCTTGGCGGGATAGGCGTCCGCGGCCAGGACCTGCGTCGCAACCCCGCATGTCAGCAGGCCGGTCAGGACTGCATGGAAGAGATGCCTCATACGCCATTTTGCCATGCTGTCAAAATCCGCGCCGGATAAGTTACACTAAACCCTTTCCCGACGAAAACCGACGCGTGCCCTCATGAATCATCCCGAAACCGCGCTGCAGACACTCACCGACAAGCTGATTGCCCAAAAAGAAGGCGCCGTCGGCTGGATCGTATTCAACAATCCGGCCCGCCATAATGCGGTCTCGTACGAAATGTGGCAGGCCCTGCCCATCCTGCTCGGCGAGTTCGCCAGGGACCCGGAAGTACGTGTCATCATCCTGAAAGGCGCCGGAGAGAAGGCGTTCGTCGCCGGCGCCGATATTTCGCAGTTCAAGGAAAAGCGCAGCAGCGAGGACGCGGTGCAGGCCTACAACGCCGCGGCGGATGCTGCCAGCAAGGCGCTGCAGGAATGCCCGAAACCTACCATTGCGATGATCCGCGGCTATTGCATCGGTGGCGGTACCGCCATCGCCGTCAACTGCGACATCCGCATCGCCGCGGAGGATGCGCGTTTCGGCGTGCCGGCGGGCAAACTCGGCCTGGGTTATCGTTTTGTCGGGATCAAGCGTCTGGCCGATATCGTCGGGCCGGCGTTCACCGCCGAGATTTTTTTCACCGCGCGCCAGTTCAGCGCCCAGGAAGCGCTGCAGATGAACCTCATCAACCGCCTGGTGCCGGTCGCCGAACTCGAGTCGTACACGCTCGATTACGCCAGCACTATCGCCGGCAATGCGCCGCTGACCATCGCCTCGATCAAGCGCGCGCTGATCGAATACCTGAAGGACCCGGCGCAGCGCGATCTTGCGCTGTGCCAGAAAATGGTCGACGACTGCTACAAAAGCGAGGACTACAAGGAAGGCCAGGCCGCGTTCATGGAAAAACGCAAACCGGCATTCAAGGGACGCTGAATTGACCGCGCAGCGTGGCGCGCCCTATAATAGCACTTAAGAAATCTGTGCAAGACAATATCGCAATGCATTGTTTTTTATATATTTTTATAAAGAGAAAACATCGAACCCGCCGCACGAACAACCGAAAGCCGCCAAGCATCGCCAACCTGCCGGCTTTTCCCTTTTTTTACGCCGCAGCCGCGCCCCGGCTGCCCAACTTTTTGAGGGGATCTCATGAGCTTTGATGCAAACCGCCCGGACCTGACCGTAGGGGTCATCGGTGCCGGCGCGATGGGCCGCGGCATTGTGCAGGTCGCTGCCGCCGGCGGCATGAAGGTGTTGGTGACCGACAGCCGCCCGGGCGCGGCACTGGAAGCGCGCGAATTCGTCGGAAAAATGCTGGCCCGCGCCGCCGAGAAGGGCAACATGACCCAGGATGATGCGGCCGCGGCGCTCAGTCGCATCGAGGTCGTCAACAACCCGGCCGATATGCGGCCGTGCCACATGGTGATCGAGGCGATTGTCGAAAACCTCGATGCCAAGCGTCAGCTTTTCGCTGAACTCGAGAACGTCGTTGCGCCCGACTGCATCCTGGTCACCAATACTTCTTCGCTGTCGGTCACGAGCATCGCGGCCAAGCTGAAGACCCCGCAGCGTTTCGCCGGATTCCATTTTTTCAATCCGGTGCCACTGATGAAACTCGTCGAAGTGATCGACGGCCTGCAGACCGAAAACTGGGTGCCGGAAGCGCTGATGGTGATCGGCCGCCGCATGACGCGCGAACCGGTGCGCTTGACCGACGCGCCGGGTTTTCTCGTCAACCAGGTGGGCCGTGGTTTTACGCTGGAAGCGGCGCATCTGGCTTATGAAGGCATCGCCGGCTTCGTCGATGTCGACCGCGTGATGCGCGACGTCGGCGGCTTCCGCATGGGGCCGTTCGAGCTGATGGAACTGACCGGGCTCGACGTCACCCAGCCGGCGTCGGCGCTTATTTACAATCAGTTTTTCCAGGAACCGCGCTATCGCCCCAACCTCATCATGCAGTCGCGCTATGAAGCGGGCGTGCTCGGCCGCAAGACCAAAAAAGGCTTCTATAACTATGACGCGGAGATGAAACCGATCATTGCGCCGGAGCCCGCCGCGCCCGCTACCTACCCGGGCCACGTCTGGATCAGCCCCGCCGAGCCGCAGGGGCACAAGGCGCTCACCGAATTGCTCACGATAATGGGTGCCAAGCTCGAGACCGGCCCCAGACCCAGCGCCAATGCGTTGATCCTGGTGACGCCGATCGGCGAAGATGCGACGACTTGCGCCGTGGACCAGCAACTCGATCCGAAGCGCACGGTGGCGGTCGACACCCTGTTTCCGATGGTCAGGCGCCGCACCATCATGGCGACACCCATAACGGACCATGTTTACCGCAATGCCGCCCATGGCTTGTTCGCTGCCGATGGCGTGCCGGTGACGGTGTGCCGCGACAGCCCGGGCTTCATCGCGCAGCGCATCGTGGCGATGATCGTCAATATCGGCTGCTCGATCGCCCAGAGCCGCACGGCGCAGCCTGAAGACATCGACAAGGCGGTGACCCTGGGCCTCAACTATCCGAGCGGCCCGTTCCGGTTCGGCGACGTGCTCGGACCGGAGCGCATTCACAGGGTGCTTGCCAATATGTACCGCATTTACGGCGATCCGCGCTACCGCCCGAACATCTGGCTCACGCGGCGCGCCAAACTCGGCGTTTCGCTGCTGACTCCTGAGCCCTGATCCGATGACTGCAACCACCACGATGTACTAATGGACCGTACCGTTTAAAAAGGAAGTAGTAGGTCGGCAATCCTT
>CAYIRZ010000275.1:0-4599 GCA_964365845.1 uncultured Streptomycetaceae bacterium | reverse complement strand
CTTCATAACAATCAAATCCCTTGTGACAATCGTTCCAACAGGGATATCGCACGCGGTTACAATACTCTTGCGCGAAACTGCCGCAATATCGGCTTCACAGGGAGCCGCCTCCTTGCGCCCATGCCCCAAAGCCACCTGGACGTTTCGTATCCCCCCCACCAAAACCCCTAACTCGTCCGGCTCCAGAGAGGCCCGGTGATCGGGACCAGGCAGATTGCGGTCTAATGTGAAGTGTTTCTCTATGACGTGAGCGCCCAAAGCAACGGCCGCTAGAGATACCTCTATGCCTAGCGTATGGTCCGAGTACCCGACAGGTACATCGAAGGCTGTCGCCATCGTCCGCATGGCCATCAGATTGGCATCGGCGGCATTGGCAGGATAGGCGCTCACACAGTGAAGCAAAATAATGTCGCTATTCCCCGCATTGCGGATAATACCGACGGCCGCAGTTACCTCCTCAAGAGACGACATCCCGGTGGAAACGATCATCGGTTTTCTCTTGCGCGCCACATGCTCCAGAAATGGCAAATTGGTGATCTCGCCGGACGGAATTTTGAAAGCCGGAATATCCAACTCTTCCAGAAAATCGGCACTTGTCTCGTCGAACGGCGACGAGAGGAATATGATGCCTTGCTTCCCGCAGTACGCCTGCAATTCACGGTGTGCCTGGGGTGAAAGTTCGAGTTTCTTCAGCATCTGTAACTGAGATTCGTCGCTGCCAGTGGTCTCCTTCTGGTAGGCCGCCTTCGGCGCATCCTTGGTAACTACACGTTCCGCGCTGAAGGTTTGAAACTTAACCGCGTCAGCTCCCGCACGCACAGCGACGTCGACTAGTCGCAATGCCGTGCCGAGGTCGCCGCTATGGTTCACCCCCGCCTCCGCGATCATGAAGCAGGAACAACCAGGGCCGATTGTGCGACCGCTTATTTTGATCTTGCGCATGCCCACTCTCAGATAAAGAACGGATTGAACAGCATCTTGGAGTCTCGACTGGTGAGCACTGCACCGATCTGCTCTGGCGTAGGAAGGTTCTCAAGATATCTTCCCGCAACCTCGTCAGTGAACGCGTCGGCGCGCGAGTAGCGTATCTGCCGCGTCTTGTCCTGCTCTAGCGTGGGCATGGTCAGGAGTTCTCCCCTGCGGATAGTCGAGACCAAGCCCTTATGCGCCGCGCTAACCGCGACCATACCCAGGTCAAAAGGATCGTAAGGCCTTGCCGCGGGAAGCGCGTGAAACAGCATGGGACCCGAGTCGAGGCCCTTGCTCAGCTTGTGTATGGTCGCGCCTACAAGTCCGGCATGGCCGTCATGTACCGCCCAGAAATTGCACGAGCTTCCGCGGAAGTAAGGCGAGACGCCCATGTGAATGTTTATCGCCCCGCCGGCGATCAGCCGCTCGGCGAGCTGACCCTTGATAAAGGATGCTCCAAACACGACGAAGAAATCGGACTGCAGGGCATCCGTAAATGTTTCGATCCCGAGCAAGTTGAGGTCGCCGGTTTTTATTGATAGGGTTCGGACATTTGCAGGCAGGAACTCAATCTTGCCGAAGATCCTTGCTTCGGCTGCCATAACGCGGGCAAAATAATCTTGCATCACGGAACTCTTCGGGAAGAAATCGTCAATATGGCCCGGGAAGACGGTATTGCACTCCTGAACCGCAAATACCTCATCTGCGACCTCGGAAAGATCGCGGATCAGGGCCAGATGGCGCGGCTGGTTCGAAGTAAAGACGGCTATTCTCATGAATGCTCGCTTATGCGACTGGACACGACCGCTTGATCTGTCCGTGGGAACTCGAACATGGAATGCGCCTTGCCGGCCATCTCCATGTCCGCGCGAAACCCTAGTCGGATACCGTGCTGCTCCAGGATATTCAAGATGTCAGCGTCGTAAGAATTGCACGGGTGCGACATCGCGATTGGAGGCTCTCCGAGCACCTTCGAAAGGTAGCGATGGTTTCGGCTGTATTCCTCGCGCTTTTGTTCCATCGGCAATTCCTCGATAAGCATTGGATGGGAGTGGGAGTGCAGTCCAATCACATGTCCATCGGAGTGCAGCGACCGAATGTGGTCGTTTGTCATCCACAGATGCCTGACTGCTTCCCCGATATTGAGATCTGCCGCCTCGATCATCTCATCCATCAGGGCACCGTATTCTGCGGGTTCCAGGACGCGATCGCGAACGAATCGAAATATTGCATCTTGCTGCGAGTAGAAGGGATACACGGCGATATAGGCATCGGGATCGTACCCTTTAAGAGCCGTCTCAATCCTTTCGGCGAATAAGGATCCATGCACCTTGCGGAAAAAGGCATTGTAGAATTCCGCAAAATCCTTAAAACAAACCGTGCGAAAGTAACGATAGAGCTCAAGCGGCTCCATGTTTCCCTCGAAGACGGAGGAGTATACGAACCAGAATGCGCGAATATCGTGCCGATCAAGAACTGGTTTGGCGATATCGTACTGACACTTCAAGCTGTCGTCGAAGGTGATGCAAATGTCGTTTGAAAGAAGCTCGTCACGAAGAGCTCGGCGCATCCAGTCCTTGGCGTCGAGGATTGAGTGATCTCTGCGAAGATAGGACAACATGTGATCGAATTTGTCCGCTGAAATCGCACCCTGCCCTCGAGGATGCAGCGAGTCATAAAAATGATGGAACATTATTCCATGGGCAACCATAACGGCCTCTACGCCTCTCTTTCGCTAAGATTCTCGTGTCGGCGCCTTGCTCACCGCGCGCCCTCCGCACCAAGGTGAACACTGCTCGGCAGATTGATCAGCCGTTGCTCAAGCGACTCGGCCACAGGCAACTCCATCTTCGGACATGCGCGGTAAGGCGCTAGTCGATGCATCAGCGTCCAAGTCGGCCGGGTCATTAGCCCCGCTTCGTTGGTGGCGGCCAGCACGGCATCGCGCTGGTCTGCGGCGGATTCGTCCAGCAGCAGCGTCTGCAGCCAGTAGTTACTGCAGCTGCCTTCGGGTTCAGCGACGATGCGCGCTTGTGGCACCCCGGAAAACGCAGCCCGGTAGCGCTCGAAGATCCGGCGCTTCGCAGCCAGAAAAACAGAAAGCTGCTCGAGTTGGGCGCAACCGAGAGCGGCATTGAGGTTCGGCAGCCGGTAGTTGTAGCCGATTTCGTCGTGAAGGTAGTCCCAACGGTGTGGGACTTTGGCAGTGGTAGTGAGATGTTTTGCCCTGCGTGCCAGTTCCGGGTCATTGGTAAGGATCGCCCCGCCGCCACCGGTGGTAATCGTCTTGTTGCCGTTGAAGCTGAGCGTGCCCAGCAGGCCGAAAGTGCCGGTGTGGCGTCCGTGGACAGTGCTCCCGAGGGACTCGGCTGCGTCTTCCACCAGCGCCAGATGAAAATCCCGGGCAACCGCCATCACGCCTTCGATATCCACAGGGTGGCCAAAGGTGTGCATGGGAACGAGCGCCCGGATTACGCGATCAGTAACGCGGTTCACGCATTGCTCGCTACGGATTTCCGTGATGCCCTGCAAATATTCACGCAATGCCCGGGGGTCCAACCCGAGAGTGCGTTCTTCGCTGTCCACAAAATGCGGTTTCGCCCCACAGTAAGTAACAGCGTTAGCGGTTGCGATAAAGGTCAGCGTGGGGATAAGCACCTCATCGCCAGGCCGTACCCCCGCGAGCTGCAGCGCGACATGGAAGGCGGCCGTTCCATTCATCACCGCCACCGCGTGTTTGGCGCCGGTATAGGCGGCAAGATCCGCCTCGAAACGGTCGACAAATTCCCCTACAGAAGAGACATAAGTCGAGTCGAGGCATTCCTTGACGTAGGCCCACTCGTTTCCGGAAAAGCACGGCTCGTGCAGAGCCGCGGGGCCGGGGCCGACCACCACTCGGACAGCAGCGACGACCTGGTTTGAAAGTGTGGACTGCGGGTACACTGCGTTCACAGGTTGTAAATATCCGATTTGTACGAGGCAAGGTGAGATGGCTTTCTGAACCAAGCCACCGTCTCAGACACGCCGCGCCGAAAGCCCTCGAGCCCGCCATAAGTCGGCTGCAAACCGAGTAATCTTTGGGCCTTATCATTGGAAGCCCACAGCCGCTCCACTTCACTTTTCCCCGGGCGAAGTCGCTGTGCGTCGATCATGATCTCGATCTCCGCTCCCATCACTTCGGCAATGGCACGAGCGGTGTCGCCTATTGAAATCTCGAAATTGCTGCCGATGTTGATGACCTCGCCGATACTTCGGTCATCATTCAGCGCAGTAACGAATCCTGCCACCGTATCGGCCACATAGCTGAAATCGCGCGTGGGATGCACTGCGCCGAGTTTGATTTTCCGCTTTCCGCTGGCGATCTGGGTGATGATGGTGGGAATTACCGCCCGGGCGGATTGACGCGGGCCGTAGGTGTTGAACGGGCGCAGGATGGCGACCGGCGTGCCGAAGGAAGTATAGAACGACATCGCGATCTGATCGGCGCCGATTTTGCTGGCGGAATAGGGCGACTGGCCCTTGAGTGGGTGATCCTCGGTGATCGGCACAAACCGCGCCGTGCCATAGACTTCGCTGGTGGATGTATGTACCACCTTGGCTACCCCAAGATCGCGGGCCGCCTGGACGATG
>CAYIRZ010000274.1:284-4631 GCA_964365845.1 uncultured Streptomycetaceae bacterium | reverse complement strand
CGCGGACCTATTACGAGCGCGCGCTGGCAGTCAGCGAAGCGGACCGCGACGCCCAAGGGGCGGCCGAAGTGCGCGATCTGATCAGGACGCTACAGGGGACAGACCCTAAGCCCTAAGCGACGCCGTCGTTAGTGGTCTGAAAATCATCTGGCCGGCCCCGCCACCGCCCGAGGGCGGTGGGGTTAAAGTGGTTTTGAGAACTGCTTTAACCAATTTGTCACGTAATTTTGAATTCATGTCGTAAACCCAAGAACATTTAGCCGCCGATGTACGCCGATAAACGCCGATGAAAACGATGAACAATGACGAAAAGCGAAATAATCGGCAAGGATAAATAAAAGGGTATTGAGAAGAATTCGTCGGTGGCTAATTATTTTGATTTTTCATGGGTCTTAGGAGTGATGCCAAGCCGGGTGTAAATCGGGCGAATATGCTCGCGGATCTGCGGCCGTTTGTATGAGATATACAGAGCGCCGCCGGCGCATGCCGCGCCTCCAACGAAAAGCGTGGGAGCAATGCCGATCATTTCGGCAAGCGCGCCGGCAATAAGACTGCCAAACGGCGCGATGCCGAGGAACGCCACGGTGTAGAAACTCATCACGCGGCCGCGCTTGTCATCATCGACAATGGTCTGCAGGATCATGTTGACCGATACCGATGTCACCAGAATGCCGAAGCCGATCACGGCGAGCAGCGGCAGCGCGGCCCACATCACCTTTGACCACGCCAGCAGCATCAAGGCCGTGCCCGCGGCCAGGCTCGCATAAGCCAGCAGCCGGACCAGGCCGCGCACGCTCGCGCGCGAAGCGAGATAAAACGTGCCGGCCACGGCGCCGAGGCCGCCGGCGCCCACCAGGAAACCCATCTGATCGGCGCCGCCCTGGAATACGTCGCGCACCAATGCCGGCATCAGCGTGATGTAGGGCGTGGCGAACAATCCCATCAGCATCAGCAGCATCAGCAGCAGCCGGATCGGGATCGAGTGCCAGGCATAGGCGATGCCTTCGCGCAAGTCGTGCCACATCGGCGGATGGGACGCCGGGCGCCGGCTGGGGGTGACGCGGATCATCAGGAAAGTGACGATTACCACGGCATAGGTCAGCGTGTTGACCAGGAAGCAGACCGCTTCATTGAACCAGCCGATCATGAGGCCGGCGAGCGAGGGGCCGACCAGCCGTCCGCAATTGGCGACCATGGAGGTCATCGCGATGGCATTGGGCAGGTCCTCCTTGGCGCCGACCAGCTCCAGCAGATAGGCGTGGCGCACCGGCAGTTCGATCGCCACCAGTATGCCGAGCACCATGGAAAGCGTGACGATGTGCCATGGCGCGATGATGCCGGCGAGCGCCAGCGCCGCGAGCATCGCCGCCTGCAGCATCTCGAGAACCTGCGTCGCGAACATCATGCGGTGCAGGTTGAAGCGGTCCGACCACAGGCCGGCGAACGGCGCCAGCACCAGTATCGGCAGGCTGCCGGCGAAACCGAGGACGCCGAGCAAAGCCACCGATCCGGTCAGGCGGTAGAGCAGCCAGCCCTGCGCCACGCTCTGCATCCAGTAGCCGATCAGCGCGCAGATCTGCCCGCTCAGGAACAGGCTGAAATTGCGGTGCTTGAGCGCGCGCAGCGTAATTCTCACGGCAGGAATCCGGCCTAGGAGTTTGTCGGACTTAGCCCCGACAAGCTCCTAAAATGAAAAGCATTAAAGAACGCGATTGTATGTGAACGCCGTGCCGGCTGTCATGGCGAATTGTTCGGCCTGAATCGGCCATGCGGCGAGCGGCGTCTCCGGTAGAATGCGGGTTGCATGAATATCTATCAGATCGTTGCTCTGGCTTTGCCGAACTCCAGCGGCTTCAAGGGCGCAAGGGTGCTCAATACGCTCTACGCGCTGCAACTCGGCGCGACCCCGCTCGGCATCGGCCTGCTGCTCACCACCTATGCGCTGTTTCCGCTGATTTTTGCGGTCTACGCCGGCAAAGTGTCCGACCGCTACGGCGTGCGCATTCCGCTGCTGGCGGGCATGGCCGGCATGGCGCTGGGCATTTTTCTGCCGTTTATCTGGCCGGTGCTCCCTGCCCTGTACGTCGCCGCGGCAGTGACCGGGGCAGGTTTCATTTTCGTGCAGGTGTCGATGCAGGCGCTGACCGGAGCGCTCGGCGCCGGGGAGACGCGCACCCGCAACTTCAACCTCTACGCACTGGCAATAGCGACCGCCGATTTCGTGGGTCCGGTGTGCGCCGGGTTGCTGATCGATCACGCCGGCTATGTCCCCGCCTATCTCTACCTTTCTCTGTTCAATGTCCTGGGGTTGATCGTACTGCTTTATCTGTACCGCCATATCCCCGCGGCGTCGAAAGCCGAGGACCGGGGGCAGCAGCGCATGATGGACCTGCTGAAGAGCGCCGAACTGCGCCGTATTTTCATCGCCAGCGCCGTGGTGATCACCGGCCTCGATTTGTTTCAGCTTTACATGCCGCTCTATGGCCGTTCGGTCGGGTTGTCTGCTTCGGCCATCGGCATGGTGCTGGGTTCCTTTGCTGCCGCGGCTTTCGTGGTGCGCGCCATGCTGCCGATGCTGGTGCGCCGCCATGGTGAGGAAGTGACGCTGCTGTACTCGTTGTTTCTGGCGGCGGCGACCTGCCTGCTCATCCCGTTTTTTTCAGACGCTTACGTGCTCGGCGCGATCGCGTTCGTGCTCGGCCTGGGCCTGGGGCTGGGGCAGCCGTTGTCGGTGATCCTCACCTATAACCATTCTCCGGCGGGGCGGGCCGGCGAAGCGCTCGGCCTCAGGATTGCGATCAATAATTCGATCCACGTCGTGGTGCCGGCGGTGTTTGGCGCTGTCGGCACGCTATTCGGACTGGCGCCGGTGTTCTGGGTGAATTCGGTGTTTCTCGCGGGCGGCGGCTACGCCAGCCGCAGGAAAAAGGCGAGTAAAAGCTCGTAACAAAATAACGTGTTCTTTTTTGGGAGTTTCGAATGAAAATCGCAGTCATCGATGATTATCAGGATGTTTTTCGCAATCTTGACTGTTACGCCAGACTCAAAGGTCACGAAGTCACCGTCTATCACGATACCGAAAAGGACACGGCGAAACTCGCCGATCGCCTCAAGGACGCCGAAGCGCTGATCCTCACGCAGCAGCGCACGCTGTTCCCGCGCGCGCTGGCCGAGCGGCTCGCGAAACTGAAGCTCATCAGCCAGACCGGCAGGAACGCCAATCACATCGATCTCGCGGCGTGCACCGGGAAGGGCATCGTCGTTTCCGCCGGCGGGGCAGGCAATCCCAATCCCACCGCCGAGCTGACCTGGGGACTGATCTTCTCCGCGCTGCGCCGCATCCCGCAGGAAGTGCGGCGCATGAAAGAAGGCAAGTGGCAGGGCTCGGTCGGCACGAGCGTCGCCGGCAAAACGCTAGGCATTTATGCTTTCGGCAAGATCGGGAGCCTGGTTGCCAAGGCGGGCCAGGCTTTTGGCATGCGCGTGGCGTGCTGGGGGCGCGAAGGCTCGACGGCCAAAGCACGGGAAGCGGGATTTGAAATCGCAACCAGCCGCGAGGCGTTTTTCGAGAACGCCGACATCGTGTGCCTGCACATTCCGCTCAACAAGGAGACGCGCGGCATTGTCACGGCGCAGGATCTGGCGCGCATGAAGCCGACGGCGCTGATCGTCAATACCAGCCGCGCGGCGCTCGTTGCCGACGGCGCGCTGGTCGCGGCGCTGAAGCAGGGCCGTCCCGGCTTTGCCGCGGTCGATGTTTACGAAGACGAGCCGGTGTTGAACGGCAATCATCCGCTGCTCAAAATGGACAACGTGGTGTGCACGCCGCACCTGGGTTATGTCGAGAAGGGCACCTACGAATCCTATTTCGGCGCGGCGATCGACCAGATTCTGGCGTTCGCTGCAGGGAAGCCGATCAACGTGCTGAATCCGGAAGTGCTGGAAAAGAAATAATCAGCCGCCGATTCCACGTCAAGGTCGATCCTGAAGCGGTAATCAGCTTCCGCAAGGATGCGTTGAAGAAGCGAGATTGAACCGCCAAGGAAAAGCAGCCGTAGGGCGGGAATCCCTTCCCGCCGCGGAGCAAGCACCCATCAAGTGGGTGTTGTGAAGAATCCCCGGAGGGGGCGCCGGGTTGTCGGCAAGGATTGCCGACCTACCACTACGCACTATTTGGCAGCGCCTCCAGTAACTCTCATTTAGCGGGAAAATTTCTTGTTCGGCCTCTTGTACACGGGTATGTTCAACCGTTGAACGCAGATTTGAACAAATTCCCGCGGGGATGTCAAATTAAGCCAATACCCGGTGCGATAGATGCGCTTTCGTAGCGCAGGCGCCAGGGGGGGG
>CAYIRZ010000274.1:0-274 GCA_964365845.1 uncultured Streptomycetaceae bacterium | reverse complement strand
GGTGGCGTTCGTGGGTGTGGGGGTGGCCCGGCCGCTACTCTCATTTCGTTAGGCGCTTTTAGGACGCCAACAGAATGATTCCGAGCCGCTTCTGGTCAACCAAACCGCGCCAAGAAATCCTGATAGGCATTTTTGAGTCCCTCCTGAAGCGAAACCCGAGGCGACCATCCCAGCGCTGTCAAACGGCTGATATCGAGAAGCTTTTGTGGTGTGCCATCGGGCTTGCTTGAATCCCACGCTATTTCACCGTGAAAACCGACCACCTCGCAAACAT
>CAYIRZ010000273.1:0-4642 GCA_964365845.1 uncultured Streptomycetaceae bacterium | reverse complement strand
TCGCGCTGGGGCACGCAGACGCCGTTCACCAATCTCACGTTCGACTGGGTATGCCCGGAAGACCTGCGCGACCAGATACCGATCATCGCGGGCAAGGAAATGCCGTTTACCTACGGTGAATTGCAGGCGGAAATGGAAATGATCAACCGCGCCTATATCGAGGTGATGATGGCGGGCGACGCCAAGGGGCGGGTGTTCACGTTCCCGATTCCGACCTACAACATGACGCCCGATTTCGACTGGGAGCACCCGCTTTCCGACCTCCTGTTCGAGATGACCGCCAAATACGGCCTGCCCTATTTCCAGAACTTCATCAATTCGGATCTCAAGCCCAACATGGTGCGCTCGATGTGCTGCCGGCTGCAGCTCGACCTGCGCGAACTCCTGAAACGCGGCAACGGGCTGTTCGGCTCGGCGGAACAAACGGGATCGGTCGGCGTGGTGACATTGAATTGCGCCCGACTGGGCTACCTGCACAAAGGCGACGAGGCGGCCCTGTTTGCGCGCGTCGACGAATTGATCGGGATCGCGAAGACCAGCCTCGAGATCAAGCGCAAGGTGATCCAGCGCCACATGGACAATGGATTGTTTCCTTACACCAAGCGCTACCTCGGCACGCTGCGCAACCATTTCTCGACCATCGGCGTCAACGGCATCAACGAAATGATCCGCAACTTCACCGGCGATGAACACGACATCACCACCGAATGGGGGCACCGCTTTGCCTGCCGGCTGCTCGACCACCTGCGGCAGCGCATGGTCGCGTTCCAGGAGGAGACCGGGCATATGTACAACCTCGAAGCGACCCCGGCCGAAGGCACCACCTATCGCTTCGCCAAGGAAGACCGCAGGCGCTTCCCCGGCATCCTGCAGGCAGGCACCAGCGACATGCCCTACTACACCAATTCCTCGCAACTGCCGGTCGGCTTCACCGACGATCCGTTCGAAGCGCTCGAACGCCAGGAGGAACTGCAGCGCAAATATACCGGCGGCACCGTGCTGCACCTCTACATGAGCGAGCGCATCAGCTCCATCGCCGCCTGCAAGACGCTGGTGCGGCGCGCACTCGAGCGTTTCTCGCAACCCTACATCACGGTGACGCCGACTTTTTCGATCTGCCCCCGACACGGCTATCTGGCGGGCGAATACCCATTCTGCCCGAAATGCGACGAGGAACTCATCATCAAGAAACGCCAGGAACTTCAAGCCGCCTGAATCCCAACCAAGGAGAGGACCAGCATGAACGACATGACGCAAACACAACTTATTGAAAATACTATATTTTTACGCGACGAAGAACGCCAGCCGTGCGAAATCTGGACGCGCGTGATGGGCTACCACCGGCCGGTGGCTTCGTTCAACATCGGCAAAAAAGGCGAGCATCATGAGCGCAGGTTTTTTGAGGAGCGCAAAGCGCCCCTTGCGATCTAACCCGGAGCGCAATCTGCGCGTCGGCGGGCTGACCGCGCTGTCGACAACCGATTATCCCGGCTGCCTGGCGGCGGTGATCTTCTGTCAGGGATGCCCGTGGCGCTGCGCCTATTGTCACAATCCCCATCTCCTGCCGCGGCAATGCAGCAATGACATCGGATGGAGCGAAATCACGGCGTTTCTGGAACGCCGGCGCGGGCTGCTGGATGCAGTGGTATTCAGCGGCGGCGAACCGACGCTGCACGCCGGACTGCCGGCCGCGGTACGTGAGGTAAAAAACATGGGATTCGCGGTCGGGCTGCACACTGCCGGCATCTATCCGCGCCGGCTAAGCGTAGTGTTGCCGTTGCTGGACTGGGTCGGGATGGACATCAAAGCGCCGTTTGAAGACTACGCCGGCATTACCGGTGTTGCCGGCAGTGGAAAGCGGGCGCTTGAAAGCATGAGGCAGGTCATCGCCAGCGGCATCGATCACGAGTTCCGTACTACCGTGCATCCGGCCCTGCTTTCCCGCGACGCCATTCTCGATGTCGCCCGGACGCTGCAGTTTCACGGCGCCCGGCACTACGTACTCCAGGAATTCCGGGCAGCGGGTTGCACCGCGAGCGAGCTGAAAACGGAAGCGCACGGAGAACAGGTCGGCTCCGCACTGGCGCACGCCATAGCACCGGGGTTCGAGGCATTCGAAGTACGCCACGCTTAGCAGCCTGTCGGACTTGGCCCCTATTGACCGGAACAAACGTCGCTTGCATGGCGTTCTTTTCGCCTCGTTCTTTAGTTTTTCCATTTTAGGAGTTTGTCTGGGCTAAGTCCGACAAACTCCTAGCCCGGATCCACCTTTTCTTGATCCGTGTCAAAGTCCGTCTCTTCACGGTCGTTGATTATGGACGTTTTGGCGTCACCGGCTCCGGACCGTGCGGCTTCCCTCCGCCAACCCCCTCCGTACGGCCAGGGTCGGTGAGCCACCCCCACGGCGGGAAAAAAACAGATGGAACTGGTATGTCCCGCAGGCAGCCTGCCGGCCCTGCAAGCCGCGGTTGATAACGGCGCGGATTGCGTATATGTCGGATTACGCGACAATACCAACGCGCGCAACTTCGCCGGGCTTAATTTCGACGAACGCGCGGCGGCCAATGGCCTCGACTATGCCCATCGCTGCGGCGCGAAGGTATTTCTGGCGATCAATACCTACCCGCAAACCGATGCCTGGCAACGCTGGACGCGTGCAATCGATACCGCGGCCGGCATGGGATTCGATGCCGTGATCGTCGCCGATGCCGGCTTGATGGACTATGCGGCACGAATTCATCCCGGGTTACGCCTCCATCTCTCGGTACAGGGTTCGGCCACCAATTACGAAGCCGTCAATTTCTATCACCGGCATTTCAAGATACAGCGGGCGGTGCTGCCGCGCGTGCTGTCCCTCGCCCAGGTCGAACATCTGATCAGGAACACAGCGGTGGAAATCGAGGTGTTCGGTTTCGGCAGCCTGTGCGTGATGGTCGAGGGCCGCTGCGCATTGTCCTCTTACGCCACCGGCGACTCGCCCAACACTACCGGCGTGTGCTCGCCGGCCAAGGCGGTGCGCTGGCAGGAAACGGCGCAGGGTCTCGAGTCGCGCCTGAACGGCGTGCTGATCGACCGCTACGCCGCCGGCGAGAACGCCGCGTATCCCACGCTGTGCAAAGGCCGCTTCGAGGTCGGCGGCGAGACCTATTACGCTATCGAGGAACCGGCGAGTCTCAACACGCTGGAATTGCTGCCCCAGCTTCTGGACATCGGCGTTGCCGCGATCAAGATCGAGGGCCGCCAGCGCAGTCCGGCATATGTTGCCCAGGTCACGAAGGTATGGCGGCAGGCGATTGATCGCTGCAGCGGGAAAGCCGCGGACTATGCCGTGCGCCCGGAATGGAGCCAGGCGTTGCGCCACGTCTCCGAGGGCCAGAGCCAGACGCTCGGCGCCTATCACCGCCCGTGGAAATAACATCGGCATGAAGCTCGCGCTGGGACCGCTTCTTTACTACTGGCCGCGCAACCGGATATTCGAGTTCTACGCCGCCGCCGCCGCGGCGGCGGCGCTGGATATTGTCTACCTCGGCGAGGTGGTATGCTCAAGGCGGCATGAATTGCGCCTGCCCGACTGGCTGGAGATCGCCGCACAACTTGCCGCGGCCGGCAAGGAAGTCGTGCTGTCGACGCAGGCGCTGATCGAATCCGAATCCGACCTGAAGACGCTGCGCCGAATCGCCGCCAACGGGCGCTTCATGATCGAAGCCAACGACATGGGCGCGGTCTCGCTCGTGGCGGGCGCACCGTTCGTCGCGAGCCCGCACCTGAACGTCTTCAACTCGCACACGCTTGCCTTCCTCGCCGCACTCGGTGCGACGCGCTGGGTGGCGCCGCTCGAGATGTCGCGGGCGCAACTTGCCGTCATGCAGCGCGAACGGCCTGCGAACATGGCGACCGAGATCTTCGGCTACGGGCGCCTGCCGCTCGCGTACTCCGCGCGCTGCTTCACTGCGCGCTATCACAATCTGCAGAAGGACAGCTGCGAGTTTCGCTGCATCGATTACCCGGACGGGCTGGGTCTGAACACCCGGGAGGGCCAGCCGTTCCTGGTCTTAAACGGCATCCAGACGCAATCGGCGCAGACCTACAACCTGATCCGCGAGCTCGGCGAACTGTCGCAGCTCGGCGTCGACGTGCTGCGCATCAGTCCGCAGTCGGAGAGTACGCTCGAGATCGTCGATCTCTTCCGGCAATGCCTGGCCCGGTCGATCGGCACGGACCTGGCGGCGCAGCAAATGGAAAACCTCATGCCCGGCCGCGCCTGCAACGGCTACTGGCATGGCAAGCCGGGGCTCGAGCAGGTCGTAATCCCGGAGCGGGCCTAAGCAACCATGCACTACGGCGAGCGATTCAACGGCGTCACCGCCCTGCTGGGAACGGCGCTCGCAGCGGCAGGCGCCGCGGTGCTGGTCGTGCTGGCCGCGCGCCAGGGCGACCCGTGGAAAATCGTCAGCTTCAGCATTTACGGCGCCATGCTGTTTGCGCTCTACATCTTGTCCACCCTTTACCACAGCACCCGCGGCAAGGTGAAAGACGTGTTCCGGAAACTGGATCACTGTTCCATTTACCTGCTGATTGCGGGCACCTACACGCCGTTTACCCTGGTCACTTTACGCGGCGCCTGGGGCTGGTCGCTGTTCGG
>CAYIRZ010000272.1:0-4662 GCA_964365845.1 uncultured Streptomycetaceae bacterium | reverse complement strand
GCCTGCGCGAAGTGCTCGAGTTCGGCGCGCTCGGTGCTCGTTTCGGGGAAGGTCGCGAACTGCGGTTTGTGATGGGTGAGCAGGTTTTTCGGATCGACATAACACACTTTCATCTGCCAGGTGGTGAGATGCTCGACATCGCCCACTTCGGCCCAGCCTTTGGAACCGAACACCTGCATGCGCCAGGTTTCCGCGCTGGCGATCACCGTGCCGAGATAGGCGGTGGCGCCGTTCCTGAACCTGAACAGCATGGAGGTGGTGTCGTCGATGCCGAAATCCTGCGCCAGACGGAAGCTTTGCGCATGCACTGAATCGATCTGCCCCGACAGGTAGATCATGGCATCGACCACGTGCACGCCGCGACCGGTCATGCCGCCCGCCGGGCCTTCCTCGCGGCTCTGGCGCCAGTGCTCGCGGCCGAAACGGTAGGCGCTTGGTCCGCAGAAATTGCCTTCGATATGCAGCAGCTTGCCCAGGCGGTCGTCGGCCAGCATGTTGCGGATTTCCTGCAGCGCCGGCTGGAAACGCCAGTTGTAGCCGACCGCGAGCGTCACCTTGTTTTCAGCGCAGGCGCGCACCGCAGCTTCGGCGCTTAGTGTGGTCAGCGTGAACGGCTTTTCGGTGAAGACATGCTTGCCCGCTTTCGCCGCGGCGACGATTTGCTCCGCATGGGTGCTGTGCGGGGTGGCGAGCACGATGGCATCGATGTTCGGATCGGCCAGCGCCTTGTTGTAATCGCTATAGAGCGGGAAGCCCTTTTTTTCAGCGTAGTCTTTGGCTTTTTCCGGATGGCGCAGCACGCCGGCAACGAAGCGTATCTTGTCGCTCCTGCCCTGCACGCTGTTGACGAGATTCTGCCCCCATCGGCCGAGCCCGACGATTGCCGCATTGATCATGGTTTTCCTTGTTTAAATCGTGACCGGTCATGCGCCACGTATGACGTTGCACGTTGTTCGACCCACGAATCACGTACCACTAGCCACGAGTCACTGAACTTTTATGTTGGCGTCCTTGATGACCTTGGCCCACAGCTTCCTTTCGGCCCGGACCAGCGCGGCAAGCTGCTCGGGCGTGCTGCCTTCCGCCTCCACGCCGTCGTGCGCCAGACGTGTCTTCACTTCGGGCAGCGCGAGCACCTTGAGGGTGCCCGTGTTGAGCCTGGCGATGACGGCTTTAGGGGTTTTGGCCGGCACGAACAGCCCGTACCACGAGTTGACCTCATAGCCGGGCAGCCCCTGCTCGGCGATGGTGGGAACATCGGGCACGGCGGACGAGCGCCCGGCGCCGGTCACGCCGAGCGCCTTGAGCCGCCCCGCTTTGACGTGCGGGATGGCCGGCAGCAGCGGGCCGAAGCCGAGCTTGACCTGGCCCCCGAGCAGCGCGGGCAGTGCCGCGCCGCTGCCTTTGTACGGAACGTGCGTCATCTGGATGCGCGCCATCGAGGACAGCAGCTCCGCCGCAAGATGGTTGGCGGTGGCCACGCCGGAGGAGGCATAGTTGATGTCTCCCGGTTTGGCCCTGGCGAGCGCGATCAGCTCCTGCACGTTCTTCGCCGGCAGGGAAGGGTGCGCCGCGAGTATGCTCATCGAGTTGCCGAGCTTGGTCACCGGCGCGAAATCCTTGTCGGCGTCGAAGCCGACTTTCTGGCCGATGATGGGGGCGATGACCAGCGGGCCGCCGGTGCCGAGCAGCAGGGTGTAGCCGTCGGGCTGGGCGTCGGCCACGATCTCGGCGCTCAGATTGCCGCCGGCGCCGGCGCGGTTGTCGATGACCACGGTCTGGCCGAAGGTCTCGCCCAGTTTGCCGCCGACGACGCGGCCGATCGTGTCGCTGGGCCCCCCCGGCAGGAAACCGACCACGAAGCGGATCGGCCGGACGGGATAGGATTCCGCCGCGGGCGTGGCGGCATGCGCGAGCATGCCGGCTGTTGCGATCAGTATTGCCGAAGCGATTTTCGATTGCCGTTTCATGGTTTCCTCAGGTGGTTTTTTGATGTCGTCATTCAAACTTGATGCCGGCGTCCTTCACCAGTTTATCCCAGCGTGCGGCGTCCTTGCGGATGTAAGCGGCAAACTGCGCCGGATTGAGATGCTCGACATCCACGCCCTGGCTTTCCAGGCGCCGGACGACAACCGGGTTCTGCAATATTTTTGCGAGTTCCGTATCGAGCCTGGCAATCGCCGCCTTGGGCGTCTTGGCGGGCACGACGATGCCGTACCATGCGCTCACTTCGTATCCCGGCAAGGTCTCGGCGACGGCGGGCAGGTCGGGCACGGCTTGCGAGCGTTTGGCGCTGGAGACTGCCAGCCCCTTGAGTTTGCCCGACTTCACTTGAGGAATGGCGGCGAGCAGCGGCAGAAACGCGATATGGATCTCGCCCTGCACCACGGCCAGCACGTTGACCGCTGCGCCGCGGTAGGGGATATGCGTGATCGGCGCGCCCGACATCACGCGGAACAGTTCGCCCGCAAAATGATTGGTGGTGCCCGCCCCGGAGGAACCGAAGCGCAGCCCGCCGGGCTGCGACTTGGCGTAGGCGATGAGTTCCTTCACCGAATTCACCGGCAGCGACGGATGCACCGTCATCATCGTGGGCCCGATGCCGATGAGGGACACCGGCGCGAACGCGGCGATCGGGTCGAACGACGGCTTGTTTTTGAACAGCCGGCTGATGGTGATCACCGGCTGCCCCAGATAAAGCGTGTAGCCGTCGGGCGTCGCTTCGGCGGCAATGCTCATGCTGAGCACGCCGCCCGCGCCGGGCCGGCCGTCGATCACGACGCGCTGTCCCAGATGTTCGCCCAACTGCTCGCCGATGACGCGGGCGATGGTGTCGCTCACGCCGCCGGGAAGGAAACCAGTGATCAGGCGCAGCGGCCGGGTGGGATAGTCGGTGATGCCCCTGGTGCTGCTGCTCTGGGCAAATGCGCTGGCGCAACCGAGCGCCAACAGCGGCAGCCCGATGATGACGGTGCGCAGGTTGAAGGCCATGATTTTCTCCCCGTTATGTGGCGCGGCGATTCGCGATCAGCCGACTTTTGCGCCGGAATCCTTGACTACTTTGCGCCACTTCGGAATTTCGGCGCGGATCAGCTTCCCGAAATCTTCCGGCGTGCTGGTGACCAGGTCGATGCCCTGGGCCATGAAGCGCAATTTCATTTCCGGTGCTTCGAGGATGGCGCGGATTTCCCGGTTGAGCTTGATCACGATCGCGCGCGGCGTTCCGGCCGGCGCCAGCACGCCGTACCAGGGCAGGATGTCGTAGCCGGGCACGCCGGATTCGGCAACAGTCGGCAGATCGGGCGCTTGCGGCGAGCGTTGGGCGCTGGAAATGGCGATGGCACGCAGCCTGCCGCTGCGGACGTGCGGCATGGCAGTGAGCAGATTGCTGAACATCATCTGCGCCTGTCCCGCGATCAGATCGTTGAGCGCCGCCGCGTTGCCCTTATACGGCACGTGCACGATATCGATGCCGGCCATGGCCTTGAGCATTTCTCCCGCCATGTGGGTGGGGCCGCCGCTGCCCGCCGAGGCGAAGTTGAGCTGGCCCGGCCGGGCCTTGGCGTAGGCAATCAGCTCGCGCACCGATCTGGCGGGCACCGACTGATGCACGAACAGGCCGAGCGGCAGGGTGGCCATGAGGGTGATTGGTGCAAAGTCCTTGACTGGATCGTAGCCAAGCTTGCGGTAGAGACTGACGTTCACCGCATGGGTGCCGATATGGCCGGTGAGCAGGGAGTAGCCGTCGGGTGCTGCGCGTGCTGCAATTTCAGTGCCGATGCTGCCGCCTGCACCGCCACGATTGTCGACGACGACTTGCTGTCCCCATGCGGAAGTGAGTTTGTCGGCGACGGCGCGCGACATGATGTCCATCGGCCCGCCAGCCGCGAACGGCACGATCAGCCGGATCGGCTTTACGGGGTATTCCTGTGCCTGCGCCGGAACCGCGAGCCACAGGGAAATCACCAGGAATCCGGCGCGGCGGAGCAGTGAGCGATTCATTGCAAAGCCTCCTTTTGCGGCATGTCGTTCCTGACGTCATTTTCGCGAAGGCGGAAATCCAGAATGATTTGGTCGTTGCAACAGCATTTCTGGACTGCCGCCTTTCGCGGGAGTGACGAGGTCTTTTGCATCAACCTGCTAGGCGTTATCTTCGGTTAATGCGCCCGACCACGGCGACATGACGTCGGCAATGCCGAAATGCTCGCCCGATTCCGGATCATGCAGCACCGCGCTGGGACAGGCGAAGTTGGTCGGATAGACCACGAGTTCGGTTTGATTGACCGGGAATTTTTCGGCCAGCGCTTTTTGAATCACGACCGGCAGGCGCGGGTCGACACTGACGGTGTCGCCGCCGCTGGCGTCGATGCGCGGCTGGTGGAACGCGTCCTCCAGCGTCATGCCGTGATCGATCAGGAACGACGAAATCTGGAACACCGCGGGAAGGATCTTGCGCCCGCCGGAAGCGCCGATGGCAAACCACGGCTTGCCGTTGCGGTGCGCGATCAGCGGGCACATGTTGGTGAGCGGACGTTTGCCGGGCGCGAGCGAGTTGGGCGAACCGGGGCGCGGGTCGAACCACATGATGCCGTTGTTCATGAGTATGCCGGTCGTCGGCAGCACCACCTTGGAGCCGAATACCGACAGCAGCGTTTGCGTCAG
>CAYIRZ010000271.1:0-4725 GCA_964365845.1 uncultured Streptomycetaceae bacterium | reverse complement strand
TACGGCGAAAAATCCGGCAAATACTATTCCCTGCCCGTCTTGGAGAAAGCCGGGCTAGGCAAGATCTCGCGCCTTCCGGTCAGCCTGCGCGTCGTGCTCGAGTCCGCGTTACGGAACTTCGACGGCAAGAAAATCACCGAAGCCCATCTGAAAAACCTCGCCGGCTGGCAACCCAAGGCCCAGCGCAGCGAGGAAGTGCCCCTGGTCGTCGCGCGCGTGTTGCTGCAGGACATGACCGGCGTGCCGCTGGTGGTGGATTTCGCCGCCATGCGCGAAGCTGCAAAAGCACAAGGCAAGAACCCCGACATCATCGAACCGCTCTGTCCGGCGCACCTCATCATGGACCACTCGGTGCAGATCGACTATTACGGCAGCGCCGACGCGCTCAGGAAGAACATGGAGGTCGAGTTCAAGCGCAACCGCGAGCGCTATGAGTTCCTGAAGTGGAGCGCGCAGGCGTTCAAGACCTTCCAGATCATCCCGCCGGGCAACGGCATCTGCCATCAGATCAACCTCGAATACATCTCGCAGGTGGTGTGGCACAAGGGCGACATGTTCTATCCCGACAGCCTGGTCGGCATCGATTCGCACACCACCATGGTCAATGGCCTCGGCGTGCTGGGCTGGGGCGTGGGTGGCATCGAGGCTGAAGCCGGCATGCTGGGCCAGCCCATGTATTTCCTCGAACCCGACGTGGTCGGGGTGAACCTGACCAGCAAGCTGGCCGACGGCGTCACTGCCACCGACCTCGTGCTTAAGATCGTGCAGATGCTGCGCGAAAAGAAAGTCGTCGGCAAATTCGTGGAATTCTTCGGCGAAGGGGCTGCTTCGCTGACCCTGCCCGACCGCGCGACCATCGGCAACATGGCTCCGGAGTACGGCGCAACCTGCGGCTTCTTCCCGGTCGATGACGTATCCTGCGAATTCCTGCGCATGACGGGCCGCGGCGATATCGTACCGGCGGTCAAAGCGTACTACCAGGCCCAGGGCATGTATGGCATGCCGAAAAAAGGCGATATCGACTACAGCGAAATCGTCGAACTCGACCTCTCCACGGTCAAGCCCGCCGTGTCCGGTCCGCGCCGGCCGCACGACCGCCTCGACCTGGATGCGCTGAAAGGCAAGTTCCGGGAACTCATGGGCAAAGCCTTTACCGATGGCGGCTACGGCAAGGCGAACGAGATGAACAAGCGGGTTCCCACCAGCAAGGCGGGAATCGATGTCGGCCAGGGCGACGTGCTGATTTCCGCGATCACCTCCTGTACCAATACCTCCAACCCCGGCGTGCTGCTGGGCGCCGGCCTGCTCGCCAAGAAGGCGGTCGAAAAAGGCCTCAAGCCCCACCCGCGGGTGAAAACTTCGCTCGGACCCGGCTCGCTGGCCGTGACCGAGTACCTGAAGAACGCGGGCCTGCTGCCCTACCTCGAGCAGCTCGGCTATTACGTCTCCGGTTATGGCTGCACCACCTGTATCGGCAACTCGGGACCGCTCGACGCGCACATCGATGAAGCCGTAAGCAAGAACGACATCGTGGCCGCCGCCGTGTTGTCGGGCAACCGCAACTTCGAGGCGCGCATTCACCAGAACATCAAGGCCAACTTCCTGATGAGCCCGCCGCTGGTCGTGGCGTTCGGACTCGCCGGCACCGTCGACATCGACATGACCAAGGATGCTATCGGCACCGGCAAGGACGGCAAACCGGTCTACCTCAAGGATATCTGGCCCTCGACCCAGGAAGTGGGCGCGGTCATGAAATACGCGACCGATCCCGAGATGTACCGCAAATTGTTCTCGGCCTTCGGGGAAGGCAATCCGATGTGGGACGAAATTCCCGCCTCGGTCGGCGCGCTCTACCAGTGGGACGAGAAATCGACCTATGTGCGCCATCCGCCGTATTTCGACGGTTTCTCGATGAAGCCCGGCAAAGTGTCCGACGTCAAGGGCGCGCGCGTGCTCGGCATCTTCGGCGATTCGATCACCACCGACCATATCAGCCCCGCGGGCGGCATCCGTGCCACCGCCCCGGCAGGCAAATACCTGCAGGACCACGGCGTGGGCGTGGCCGATTTCAACACTTACGGGGCGCGCCGCGGCAATCATGAGATCATGATGCGCGGCACTTTCGCCAACGTGCGCATCAAGAACCTGATGGTGCCCGGCACCGAAGGCGGCGTCACCATCCACCAGCCTTCCGGCGAGCAGACCTCGATTTACGAGGCGGCCATGCGCTACAAGAAAGAAGGCGTGCCGTCGGTGGTGTTCGGCGGCGATGAATACGGCCAGGGTTCCTCGCGCGACTGGGCGGCAAAGGGACCGCAGTTGCTCGGCGTGAAAGCCGTCATTGTGCGCAACTTCGAGCGCATTCACCGCGCCAACCTGGTGTTCATGGGGGTGCTGCCGCTGCAGTTCAAGGACGGCGCGAGCGCGCAGTCGCTCAAGATCGACGGTTCGGAAACCATCGACATCCTCGGCGTCGAAACCGGCATCACGCCGATGCAGGATGTCACCATGGTGATTCACCGCAAGAACGGCCAGACCGACAAGGTGGCCCTCAAGCTGCGGATCGACACTCCGATAGAGGTCGACTACTACCAGCACGGCGGGATTCTTCCCTACGTTTTGCGCGAGCTGCTCGCTTAGCCCGCATGTTTCACGGCTGACACGGTTTTGGGGTGAAGCGATCATAGAGGGCGCGGAAGCGCCCGAAACATGCGGGCTTGGAAAACCGCAGCTTCCCCGTAGTACAATTTGTTCATGACCGCACATTCCATTATCGAACGCCTCGCCGCCGCCGTCGGCCCGCAAGGGCTGATCACCGATGCGCGCGACATGGAACCCTATGTCGTCGACTGGCGCGGTCTTATCCGCGGCACAACGCCCGCGGTGGTCAGACCTGCTGATACGCAGCAGGTCGCCGCCGTGGTGAAGATCTGCGCCGAGGCCCGGGTACCGATCGTGCCGCAGGGCGGCAACACCGGCATGTGCGGGGCTTCCGTGCCGCATGCCGACGGCCGCGAGATCGTGCTGTCGCTCGCGCGCATGAACCGTATCCTCGAAGTCGATGCGCTCAACAACACGGCCACCGTCGAGGCCGGCTGCGTGCTCGCCAACGTCCAGCAGGCGGCCGCGGAAACCGACCGTCTGTTTCCCTTGAGCCTGGGCGCCGAAGGCAGCTGCCAGATCGGCGGCAATCTCTCGACCAATGCCGGCGGCGTCAACGTGCTGCGCTATGGCAACACACGCGACCTGGTGCTCGGACTGGAAGTGGTGCTGCCCGACGGCCGTATCTGGAATGGTCTGCGGAGTCTGCGCAAAGACAATACCGGCTATGACCTCAAGCACTTGTTCATTGGCGCCGAAGGGACGCTCGGCATCATCACTGCGGCCGTGCTGAAGCTTTTCCCGCGGCCCAAGTCGACAGCCACCGCGTGGACCGCAGTGCCGCACCCTGAAGCAGCGCTGGAACTGCTCTCCCTGCTGCGGCAACACTGCGGCGACCGCGTGGCGGCTTTCGAGCTGATTTCGCGCAACTGCCTGGATCTGGTGCTGCGTCACATTCCCGGCACGCGCGACCCGCTGTCCGCCACGCATGACTGGTATGTATTGACCGACCTCAGCGATTCGCGCGAAGGCAATGTCCTGCGCGACGAACTGGAGCAGGCGCTGGCCGCGGCCATGGAACGCGAACTGCTCACCGATGCCGTGATCGCCGAAAACCAGACCCAGGCCCAGGCGCTGTGGCGCCTACGCGAAGCCATCCCCGAAGCGGCGCGCGCCGAAACCGGCATGCTCTACCGCCACGATATCGCGGTCGCCGTAAGCCGGGTTCCCGCTTTCATCAGCGAAGCGCAGTCGGCGCTGGAGCGGCGCTTTCCCGGCGTGAACGTCATCTGCTTCGGCCATCTCGGCGACGGCAATCTGCACTACAACGCCTACGTCGCCGGGCGTAACCGCAACGATGCCGCCGCGCGCGACGCCCACGACGTCACCGAGGTGGTGTACGACATCGTGCAGCGCTACCAGGGCAGCTTCAGCGCCGAGCACGGCATCGGGCTGTTTAAAGTGGACGATCTGCAGCGCTACAAAAGCGTGGTGGAAATCGAACTCATGCGCACGCTCAAGCGCGCGCTCGATCCGCACAATTTGATGAACCCCGGAAAAGTCCTTTAAAACCTAAAGGACTTGGCCACAGAGGGCACAGAGGGCACAGAGGACGACCAATCAAGCATACCGAGCTTTTGATTTTACTCTGTGTACCCGTCAAGCGGGTATTGAAAAGAATCCTCTGTGGCTTATTTTTTGTGGGTTTTGTTCAGAACGAGACGACGAACAAACCCACGACGCACAGGAAACCGGCCGTCCAGACCAGCGAACGCGGCGTCGGCTTGTTGTAGATATAGAGCAACGTATAGACCATGCGCAGCACCACGAAAGCGAGTGCCAGACCATCGATCCAATGCTGCGGCGCCCGCGCCAGATGAGCGATGATCACGGCGGCGGCGAACAGGGAAAATGCTTCGAAGCCGTTCAGATGAGCCCAGTAGGCCCTCTGCTGCGTGGCGCCCAGCCGCTCCAGGCCCGCGCGCGGCGCCGCGTTGTCGTAGTCGGGGCGCCATTTGGCGACCACAATGGCAAGATAGGGCAGAATTCCCGCGGCGAGCACCATCCAGTAGGCAAGGGTCATCGTATTGTTCCTTAAATGGTATTAGGTATTAGGTATTAGGT
>CAYIRZ010000270.1:0-4726 GCA_964365845.1 uncultured Streptomycetaceae bacterium | reverse complement strand
AGCCAGTGGCGCGCCGCGGCGACGCAGCCGCCGCATCTCGCGGCGATCTGCGTGTGGGAAGGCTGGGTGGACAACTACCGCGACTCGAACCGCCACGGCGGCATCATCTGCGTCTTCCGCAAGAACTGGCAGGACATGCAGGTGAAAACCGTACAGCACGGCGTCGGCGAGCGCGGCGCAAAAAGCCGCATCACCGGCGAGCTGGTGTGCGGCCCCGAAACGCTGCCCGAGGAAGAACTCGTGAAGAACCGCGAGGACCTGTGGGCCAACGTGCTCGCGCGCGAACTCGACGGACCGTATTACCACGAGCGCACCGGCGACCTGTCGAAGGTCACGGTGCCGCTCTTGTCCGCCGCCAACTGGGGCGGACAAGGCCTGCACCCGCGCGGCAATTTCGAGGGCTACATGCGCGCGGCGTCGAAAGACAAGTGGCTGGAAGTGCACGGCGGCTCGCACTGGGCGCCGTTCTACACCGATTACGGCATCAAATTGCAGAAGCGCTTCTTCGATCACTTCCTCAAAGGCATGGCCAATGGCTGGGACCAGCAGCCGCGCGTGCTGCTGCAGGTGCGCCATCCCGGCGAGAAGTTCGTCGAGCGCCATGAAAACGAATGGCCGCTCGCGCGCACCAAGTGGACGCACTTCCATCTCGATCCGAAGGACATGCGCCTCTCGCCCGCGCCCGCTTTTGTCTCCACCCCGGCGGCGCAGTCGCTCACCTACGAGGCGATGGGTGACGGCGTGACCTTCTCCACGCCACCGCTCGAATCGGAAACCGAGATCACGGGGCCGTCGGCACTCAAGCTTTTCGTTTCCTCGTCGACCACCGACGCCGATATTTTCGCGGTGCTGCGCGTCTTCGACCCGGCGGGCAAGGAGGTCGTGTTCCAGGGCGCGCTCGATCCGCACACGCCGGTCGCCCAGGGCTGGCTGCGCGCCTCCCACCGCAAGCTCGACACCAAGCTCTCGCTGCCGTACCGGCCGTACCACACGCACGACGAGAAGCAGCCGCTTACGCCGGGGCAGGTGGTTGAGCTCGACGTCGAGATCTGGCCGACCTGCATTGTCGTGCCGAAAGGCTACCGCATTGCGCTCACGATCCGCGGCAAGGATTACGAGTACGAAGGCGAGGCGGCGACGCTGTCGAACATGAAAAACCCCATGCGCGGTTGCGGTCCTTTCGTGCACGACGATCTGGTCGACCGGCCGCCCGAAGTCTTCAGCGGCAAGGTCACGCTGCACTTCGGCCCGGGCCGGCAGGCCGGCGTGCTGTTGCCGGTCATTCCGGCGAGGTAGGCGGGCAACCCGATGTGTTCAAACCGGTGTCTGCATAAAAACGCGGTCTGTGGCCTACTACTCGCTTTCCTTGCGGTTGGGCTTTCCGCCTGCGGCGGCGGCGGCGGGGGAAGTTCCCCACCGGCCCGCTCTGTCGCCCTGACTTGGGACGCAAACCGCGAAAGCGGCGTCAACCGCGCGGGTGGCGGTTACCAGGTCGCGATCAGCGGCCAGACGACGGTCGATGTGCCCTGGACGTCGGGGTCCACGGCGCCGACATCCGTCACGGTCTCGTTGCAGCCGGGGAGCTACACCGTGACCGTGAGTGCGTACGCGGCGCTGGATTCGCAGGGCGGTGTAACCGGCAGCGGCAGCGTCAGCGCGCCCTCGCAGTCGCTCACCGTGAATGTGCCATAACCTAGCAGCCTGTCGGACTGGGCTCCATTCACCGAAACGCGTAGCGTCAATTGATCGTTGTCAATTTCAGGAGTTTGTCGGGACTAAGCCCGACAAACTCCTGGGCTGGAGGATTCCATGAAGGCGCTGTTACGCTCGATTATTGCTCTTGCCGCGCTCATCGGCGTTGCCCCGACGCCGCTCAACCAGGTGGCCGCGGTTTCCATCGGACCGGTCGGTGCCGGCGCCTATGTCGCGGGCGAGGTGCTGGTGAAATTCAAACCCGTGTTGTCCGCGCAGGATCGCACGGCAACCGTCGCGGCCCGGGGGCACGCCGTCCACGCCGACCTGAGTCAGCCCGGCTGGGTACAGGTCAAGGTCGGCACCGGCCAGACGATGACCCAGGTGCTTGCGGCCTACCAGAACGATCCGGGTGTCGAATACGCCCAGCCGAACTACATCTATCGCGCCACCGCGGTACCCAATGACCCGCAGTACGGCCAGCTCTGGGCGTTCAAGAACACCGGGCAGACCGTAAACAACTCCCTTACCCAGCCCCCGTCGTCCGCCATTTATTCGACCCACAACCCGGGAGCGACGGGCAATGACATGGGCATCGAGAAGGCCTGGGACCGCATCACCGACTGCAGCAGCGTCGTGGTGGCGGTTTTGGATTCCGGTGTCAAATACGATCAGGAAGATCTCGCCGGCAACATGTGGAACGGCGGCTCGAGCTTTCCCAACCATGGCTTCGACTACGTCAGCAACGACAACGACCCGAAGGACCTTAACGGACACGGCACGCACGTCGCCGGCGTCATCGGGGCCTCGGGCAACAACAGCCTGGGCGCCACGGGGGTGTGCTGGAAGGCCAGCATCATGGCGGTGCGCGTGCTGGACGCCGCCGGCAGCGGGACCACGGCGCATATCATCCAGGGCATCACCTTCGCGGTGGACCATGGCGCCAAGGTGATCAACATGAGCCTCGGCGGCGAGGGCTTCGATTCGGCCTTCAGCGACGCCATCACCAACGCGCAAACCCATGACGTTGTGATAGTGGTGTCGGCCGGCAACGACACCGTCGACAACGACATAAGCGGCAATGCCACTTACCCCTGTAACTTTACGCAGCCGAACCTCATCTGCGTCGCCGCGCTCGATCAGAGTTACGCGCTGGCGAACTTCTCAAACTGGGGAGCGACCAGCGTCGATGTCGGGGCCCCGGGCACCAATATCCTGAGCGCGTGGGCTGGAACCAACGCGGTAATTTCGGATCCCCTGACTTCGGGCTGGACATTTGCCACCACCACCAGCGGGGGTTGGGCCTTTGGCACCGTTAGCGTGGGCGGAACACCCACCCCGTCTATGCTCGATCCCCCGACTTACTCCAGCGGTCAATACAACAACAGCACGGACGATCGGGCCTACAAGGCATTTAACCTCGCGGGTGTCAACGCGGCGGTGTGGCTGGTATCCGCGGCAATCAACGTGGCGAATGGCGATTTTTTCCGCACCCGTTATTCCAGTGCGGGCGGCGATCCGTTTTCCGCCGGAACCCTTGTCAGTGAAGATACAAACGTAGCGACATTCCCCAGTATCCGTGACGTCGAGTCTGATATCTCGGGCTGCATCGGCGCGAGCTGCAGCCTCGGTTTTCAGCTGCAATCCGACGCCACCCAGCAATCGGCCACCCAGAGCCGTGGGGTGGCGATCACACAGTCTAAGATCACTACGCTGACCTTCAGTACGACGAGCTATAACATGATCAACGGCACGTCCATGGCCACGCCCGAGGCCGCCGGCCTGGCCACGATGCTGCGCGCCTACAACCCGCAGTACACTTTCGCCGATGTCGTCAACGCCATCACGAAGGGTGGCCGGGCAACCACGAGCCTCCTCGACAAGACCACCTCAGGCAAGGCGATCGACGTCATGTCGTCTCTGGCGTACATCAACCCGCCCACGGGTCTGACGGCCACGGTGCAATAGGAGAGATGACATGAAATACGGAATGCGGCGCCTCATCGCTCTTGCCGTAACCCTGGCGGGTGCCGCCGCGGGATGCGCCTGCGGCGGCCCTGCGCCGGACAATCTAGAGGCAGCGCCTGCAGCCCGGGCTCAGCAAACGAGGGTGCCGGGAGAGTATCTCGTCACCCTCGCCGCGCGAGACAGCGTTAAGGCCATCACCGACCTCTATGGGCAGTTCGGGATCAAGGGCATCCGGGATCTGGGGCGCAACCTTTTCCTCGTGACCCTCACCGAAGACCCGGGCCCAGCCAGGATGGAGCAGCTTCGCGGGGAGAGCGCTCACATCCAGGCGGTTCAGCCGAACTTTGTGTACGGGATCCGCGGGCCCAGGACTGCCCAGTAGTTACCAGCCGCGGCTGCCGATGACGCCGCCGAGCACGCTGCCCACCACGGTCGCGGCGGTCTTGCCGTTGCCGTGGCCAACCTGATGACCCGCAACCGCACCGATGGCGGCGCCGGCGAGCGTGCCCAGCACTGAAATGGAAGACTGCGGGGGCGCGCCGTAGGCGGGCTGCTGATTGTAGTTAGGTTGTTGATTGTAGTTAGGTTGTTGATTGTAGTTAGGTTGCTGATTGTAGTAAGGCTGCTGGTTGTAGGCGGGGGGTGCGGGGTAGTACTCCGGACGTTCCACATACACGCGGCGTTCGACGTAGACCGGCCGCTCGACCACATACTCACGCACTACCGGCCGCCGGTGACGCTCTACCATGACGACATCGTCGTCATAACCGCGATCACGGTAACCGTGGGCTCGCGCCCAATGGGGCGGATCCGCAAAAACCGGAACCGCTGCCGCAAGCATTGCGCCGGCCGACAACATACCAAGGGTTTTCTTTGCGTTCATGGCAATCTCCTTTTTTTGAATTTGCTAAGAGCCTGTCTCAATGATATCCGCGCGATGCGTTGTGGCCAAAACGGGATGGCTGTTAGGAGCGGCGTGCAGCCAATATCGCGAATATTGGCAAGTGACGCGACAACGCAGACGCCTGTTTTGGCCGCAACCCGAAGGGACGGGGCACCAAGCAAC
>CAYIRZ010000269.1:0-4742 GCA_964365845.1 uncultured Streptomycetaceae bacterium | reverse complement strand
GCGGGCACCAACTTCTCCAACGCCAACCGGCTCAGCGTCGGTTGCAAGAGCCCGTTGACGGGCGGCATCAAAGAGGCCAATTCGGGCGGCACCTTCGGCTTCGCACTCGGCCAGCTCGAGACCGCCGGGCTCACCCTTTATGGCGCATCGAAGGCCTGGGTCGTCATCCGCATTACCAAAGACGGCGCCATTACCTACGACAGCGCCGAACCCTACATGGGCAAGGGCAACAACGAGACCGCCGCGCTGCTGTTCGAGAAATACGGCAAGAAAATCAGTTTCGGCCTGTGCGGCCCGGTCGGCGAGTATCTCGGTCTGGTCTCGGGCATCGCCTTCGCCGACACCGACGGGCGGCCGTCGCGGCTCGCCGCGCGCGGCGGCGTCGGCGCCGTCATGGGCAGCAAGAAGGTCAAGGCCATCGTCGTCGCCCTGCACAAGATGCCGACCTTCCATGACCGCAAGAAGGTCATGGGCGCGGTCCGCGAGTACGGCGCGCGGCTGGCGAAAGAGCCGGCGATCGACACCTTCAAGAAAACCGGCACGGCGATGATGGCCGACATCACCAACCGGATCGGCGCGCTCCCGGTGCGCAACTTCAGCGCCGGCCGTCTGGTCGAGGCGTCGGAAGGCCCGCTCAAGCTCGGCGGCGACTATATCCGCGAGCTGAATCTGAGCCGCGGCGGGCAGACCTCGCACGCCTGCATGCCGGGCTGCCTGATCGAGTGCAGCAACGTCTACTTCGACGCGAACGGGAAAGAGATGGTATCGCCGCTGGAATACGAGACCCTGGGCCTGGTGGGCAGCAATTGCGGCCTGGACCATCCGGACAACGTGGCCAGAGTCAACGCCGTCGCCAACGATCTCGGCGTCGATACCATCGAAGTCGGCGCCATGCTGGGCGTGCTGATGGAAGCGGGACAAGGCGCATTCGGCGACGTCGAGTTCATGCTGCAGGCGATGGAGGACATGCGCCGGGGTAGCGAGCGCGGCCGCCTGCTCGCGCAGGGAACCGCGCGCGTCGGCGCGCATTACAAAGTCGCCCGCGTTCCCGTGATCAAAGGGCAAAGCATCAGCGCCTACGACCCGCGCGTGATCGAGGTGACCGGCATTTCCATGATGATCACGGCGCAAGGCGCTGATCACACCCCGGGCAACCTGCCGGTCTTCGACTGCAAGGACAAGACGACCGAGGAACTGGTGACGGCGAGCCTCGGGATTCAAACGGCGTGCGCGGCGGCCGATTCCCTAGGCCTGTGCATTTTCGGGCGCTCGGTGACGAGCGTCAGCGCCGAACTCGTGGTTACCGCGCTCAATGATGCGCATGGCACCCAGCTCGATACGACGTTCATGCAAACGCTGGGGCTGGAGACGCTGCGCATGGAATGGGAGTTCAACAAGGCCGCGGGTTTTACCGAGAAAGACGACGAGCTCCCGGAATTCTTCTACGCCGAGGCCCTCGCGCCGAGCAACAAGACCGCGCGCCATCGCAGCGCCGCAGTCAATCGGCGCATGCGCGAGTTGCTTGGCTGACGCAGCCCTTTAATCTTTATATGGCAAACCGCGTTTTACAAGTAGAGTGCCTAAGGAGTGATCCACGATGACAACAGCGGCCACGAAGCGATCTAAGGATAAGATCCCTTCAATCACAGGGACGGGGCGCTCCATCAAGAAGTATCCAGTTGCCGATAGAGCAACTGTCCTGGTCGCTGAGCAACGCGGAGTTTCCCCGATTTACCTTGAGCAAGCCGAACTATTTGATAGTGTACGTGTTATCCCCCGAAGCCGGGGTGGCCACCGCCTTGTTTTTGGCTGGTATGGTGGAAAATTTAGTCATCTTGAATGGCTGCTACCCCTATTGCCGAAAGCGCATCATTACTGTGAGCCTTACTCTGGATCGGCGGCTGTGTTGTTGAATCGGGAACCCTCACCTGTCGAGACTTATAACGATATTGATGGCGATGTCGTCAATTTTTTTCGTGTGCTTAGAAATCGCCATGACGAGTTAATCCGGTCTATCGCGTTGACGCCCTTTTCGCGAGAAGAATTCCATGTGGCTATAAACGGCCCAACGCAGGGTGTCAGTGATTTGGAACGCGCCCGTCGCTTCTATATACGGGCCAGACAGGCTCGAACCGGGTTAGCACAAACAGCAACCTTAGGACGTTGGGCAAACTGTAAAAACACTAGTAGAGCTGGAATGTCTGGTGTGGTTTCTCGTTGGTTGGGTGGTGTCGAAGCTCTTCAAGATATTGCTAAACGATTGCTCCGAGTGCAGATTGAAAATCGTCCTGCGATCGATATCATTCGGCTGTATGACGATGACAAAACCGTTTTTTATTGCGACCCGCCCTACATGCATGAAACTCGCGGAGACACGAAGGCTTATGGATTTGAAATGACCAGCGATCAGCACTGGGAGCTCGCGGAAACTTTGCAGCAATGCAAAGGACTAGTTGCGATATCTGGTTACCGCTGCAAATCTATGGATAAATGGTATAGGGGTTGGAAGCGGTTTGACGCGTCTGTAAAAGCTATTCATTCCACTAAGCAATTGCGCCAGGAATGCCTGTGGATGAATTACTGATTCATGACCAGCATTGATTACACCGCAGATGCAAAGTTGCTCGCAACTCTGTTTGCGAAGACACACAATCATATCGTGAAGTTCTTCTGGGTTGTTGTTTAGCCAGAATCCTCGATGCCTCGATCAATATTCGACACCCTTACGTAAATCAGAGTGAAGATGCATTTAATGGGCGTAGCCCGCACATATTTCTCGCAAGGACATGAAATCAACTTTGTCCAAGTGAAGGAATGGATCTTGAACAACCTGGTCACACTCGGAAGTAAGTGCCGGGCCGTGTTTACCAAAGAATTGCTTGCGCTGCTTGATGTTCGTGAAGTACCGGCATCGGTGAAGATTGCTTGGAATGACCTTGTTAAGAAGGTGGTAGCAGCGTAGAAACTATGGAGAACGCACCACGGTTCACATGGATGAATCGCCTTGGAACCGCAATCCCTATACGGCGAGGGATAGGAAAATCTATCTCGTTCACCCACCCGGCGCGAGCCTGTGCGTAACCGGAACTCTTTCGTGAACGCTCCGAGACCCGCATCAGGCGCGGATTTCGGCGTCGCGAGCGCATTCATTTGGCGCAGCAGGCCCGGACAAATCGACATGATGACAAATTCCGCACCCGATGAACCCGTTCAGGCAAGCGCATCGCGCGCTGCAAGCCGAGAACGAAGAACTGGCGCCTCGTCGAGGGCACGCAGGAGCAGTCTGAGGCGACGCGGCAGCCGTGAATCTTAGTGGTGCGCGCGCCTCGAGGCGCCGCGCCGCCGTACTCACTGATCCTTCAGCCAGTCCTTGGCGATCAGGAACTCCGTATAGAGTCTTTCCTCGGAACTGCCGGTTGCGGGTTTCCAGTCGTAACGCCAGTTCACCACTGGCGGCAACGACATCAGGATAGCTTCGGTGCGTCCGCCCGATTGCAGGCCGAACAGCGTGCCGCGGTCGTAGACCAGGTTGAATTCCACGTAGCGCCCGCGACGATAGGCCTGGAAGTCGCGTTCGCGCTCGCCGTAAGCCGTGTCCTTTCTGCGCTCGACAATCGGCGCATACGCCGCCAGGAAATGCTCGCCGACGCTTTGCATGAGCCGGAAACAGGTGTCGAAATCGGGTTGGTTGAGGTCGTCGAAAAAAATGCCGCCGATACCGCGCGGCTCGTTGCGGTGTTTGAGGTAAAAATATTCGTCACACCATTTTTTGAAGCGCGGATGACAGTCGGCGCCGAAGGGCGCCAGCGCATCGCGGCAGGCGCGGTGAAAATGCACCGCATCCTCCACGAACGGGTAATAGGGCGTGAGATCCATTCCGCCGCCGAACCACCACACCGGCGCGGCACCGGCTTTTTCAGCCACAAAAAACCGGACGTTCATGTGCACGGTGGGCACATAGGGATTGCGTGGATGCAGCACCAGCGATACGCCCATGGCCTGAAACGAGCGGCCGGCGAGCTCCGGACGCGCCGCGGAAGCCGAAGGCGGCAGGTTGGGGCCGAAGACGTGGGAAAAGCTGACACCCGCCCGTTCGAACACATTGCCGTTTTCGAGGAGCCGCGTGATGCCGCCCCCGCCCTGCGCGCGATCCCAGCTATCGCTCAGAAAAGCCTTGCCGTCGATTTCGGCCAGGCGCGTGACGATTTTTTCCTGCAGCCCGAGAAAAACCCGTTTGACGGCGTCGATGTCCATCGATGAGGACTTTATTTACGGTTGACCTGGGAAGCTTGGCCATTGCGCGCGTCCATAGCGCGATGACCGATATCGCGCCTGAGCTGCATGCCCTCAAAACGAATCTTGTCGGCAATCTCATAGGCGCGACGCTGTGCGGTTTTCACGTTATGACCGAGCGCCGTCACGCATAACACCCGCCCGCCATGGGTGATGACTTGCTTGTTCCGGAGCGCAGTGCCGGCATGAAACACGTGGAAATCGTCGCCAGACAACATAAGTCCTTGTATTATATCGCCTTTTCTTGGGTTATCGGGATAACCGTGGGCCGCCAGCACCACGCCCAGCGCCACCCGCGGATCCCACTCGGCTTCGACGCGGTCGAGCGCGCCCCCGACGGCATGGTCGAGCAGCGTCACGAGATCGCTTTTGAGCCGCATCATGATGGGCTGGGTTTCGGGATCGCCCATGCGGCAGTTGAATTCGAGCACCTTGATCCGGCCCTCTTT
>CAYIRZ010000268.1:0-4807 GCA_964365845.1 uncultured Streptomycetaceae bacterium | reverse complement strand
AAACCGGGTGAAGATTAACGGTCTGATTCTACACTGAATGCCCTGCCCAGGAGTTTGTCGGACTTGGGTTCGACAAACTCCTGAAAATTATGACAACAATCGCCGCCAACTTGCAAGCCGTACATGAACGCATCGCGCGCGCCGCGCAGGCTGCGGGACGGCCGGCATTTGATATCACGCTGCTCGCGGTCGGCAAGACCTTCCCGGCGGAGGAAATCGCCGCAGCCTGCGCGGCGGGGCAGCGCGCCTTTGGCGAGAATTATGTGCAGGAAGCCGTGACAAAAATCACCCAATTGTCAGATCTGCCGATTACCTGGCATTTCATTGGGCCCATCCAGAGCAACAAGACGCGCGTCATCGCCGAACATTTCGCCTGGGTGCACGGCATAGAACGGGAAAAAATCGCCGTACGGCTCAATGAGGCGCGGCCGGCAAACCTGCCGCCGCTCAACGTCTGCATCCAGATCAATGTCAGCGGCGAAGGCAGCAAGAGCGGTATCATGCCGGGCGAAGAACTCGCCCTGGCCCGCGCCATCACCGCCCTGCCGCGACTCAGGCTGCGCGGCCTGATGGCGATCCCCGAACCGACACCTGACGCCGGGCTGCAGCGCCGGCGCTTTGCATTGCTGCGCGGGATCAAGGACAAGCTGGTCGCGGCCGGCATCCCGCTCGACACGCTGTCGATGGGCATGTCGGACGACCTCGAAGCTGCCATTGCCGAAGGCGCAACGATGGTGCGGGTCGGCACGGCAATCTTCGGTCAGCGGAAAAAAACATAAGCCGCAGAGAACACAGAGAAAGACAGAGCGGCTTGAATTGCGTAATATTCGCGTAAGTAACGTTGGTTTCCCTCGGTGATCTCTGTGTACCCCTCAAGGGGGTATTGAAAAGAATTCTCTGTGGCTAAAAGTTTTTTATGAATATCACGTTTATCGGCGGCGGCAACATGGCGAGCGCGATCATCGGCGGCCTGCTGCAGAAAGGCTGGCAGGCCGATACCATCCGTGTCGCCGAAATCGATCCCGGCGCCCGAGCCCGCGTGGAGCGCGAGCTGGGCGTCAGGGCATACGCCGATATCGGCGCCGCGGCTGCGGACAGCGCGTGCGTCGTGCTCGCCGTCAAGCCGCAGCAAATGCGCGAAGCCGCGCAAGCGCTGCGCAAGGCGCTCGCATCCCAGCTGGTGATCACCATCGCCGCCGGCATCCGCGCGCGCGATCTGTCGCGCTGGCTGGGGGATTATCAGCGCATCGTGCGCGCCATGCCCAACACCCCGGCGCTGGTGCTCGCCGGCGTCTCCGGGCTGTACGCCATGCCCGCGGTGTCCGCAGCGGACCGCACGCAGGCGGAAAATATCATGGGTGCCGTCGGTTCCACGCTGTGGCTGGAGCACGAGGAGCAGATGGATGCGATTACCGCGGTATCGGGCAGCGGCCCGGCCTATGTCTTTTATTTCATCGAGGCGCTGCAACAGGCGGCCGCCGAGCTGGGCTTCGGCGCCGGCGAAGCGCGCAGGCTGGCGCTCGACACCTTCATCGGCGCGGTGAAACTCGCCGCCCACAGCAATGAAGACGCGGCGACGCTGCGCGAGCGCGTGACTTCCAAAGGCGGCACCACCGAACGCGCGCTGAATACCCTGGAAACCGAAAAAACCCGGCAAATCATCGCGCGCGCGGTACGCGCCGCGGCTGAACGCTCACGCGAACTCGGCGACGAGTTCGGCAAGGATTAGGGACTCTTATGCTTACAGGCGCACTCGTATTCCTGATCGAGACTCTATTCGGACTGTTCACCATTGCGCTGCTGTTGCGCTTCTATCTGCAGTGCGTGCGCGCCTCGTATCGCAATCCCCTGTCGGAGTTCCTCAGCGCCATCACCGACTTCCTGGTGCGGCCGGCGCGGCGCGTGATTCCCGGGCTGCGGGGGCTCGATCTCGCCACGCTGGTGCTGGCATGGCTCTCGCAGTTTATCGATATCCTGGTGGTGCTCCAGATCAAAGGTTACCCGCTGGAATCTGCCACTGCCACCGGGCTTTCCGGGCTGGCGCTGCTGTCCGTGCTCCTGTTGCTCAAGCTCACGCTCTACATCGTGATGGTGACGGTGGTCATCCAGGCCGTGCTCTCCTGGGTCAATGCCTACAGCCCCGTGGCGCCGCTGCTGAACAGCATGACGCGGCCTTTCCTGCGCATTTTCCAGAGACTGATTCCCCCAATCGGCAACATCGACCTGTCGCCGCTGTTCGTGATCATCGCCTGTCAACTGCTGCTGATGCTGCCGGTGGCCTATCTTGAAATGACGCTGTCGCGTCTGCTCTGATGTCCGCGGAAAATGCCTGGTGCCGCTTCGATCCCGGCGCCGGGCGCCTCACGCTCAACGTTCATGTGCAGCCCAACGCGCGGGTGAGTGGAATTGCCGGGCTGCATGGCGATGCGCTCAAGATCAGGATCGCCGCGCCCGCCACCGATAACAAGGCAAACGCCGCGCTGATCGACTTTCTGCACCGTTTCCTGAAGCTGCCGTCATCCCGGATCAGCATTCGTCACGGTGCGCGCGGCCGGCGCAAGGTGGTGGAAATCGCGGAGGCCGGCGCCGCTGCGCATGATGCGCTGATCAAAAGTGCGGCAGGCGTCTAGGAGTTTGCCGGACTTGGGTTCGGCAAACTCCTAACCGGGCGGTTTCGTGCCCGCGTCATCAGGCTCCTTGCCGCGCTGCGCACGCAATTCCTTCGCCCTGACCAGAAACGATATCGCCATCCACACGCCGATCGCACCCAGCGGCAGCGCGAGAATGAGCGGCCAGACGATGACGACGGCAACCAAACCCAGCAGCGCCAGCCCCGCGCCCGCCATCGTTCCCGCCTCCGCCGGCCCCAGCACACGGCGATTGGTGATAGCGGCGCCGACGGTATTGCCGATGCGCAGCGCGCCGGCGGCGGCGCGGGACGCGCTGCCGCCCCGGGACCGCTCGCGCCGGCGCGGCCGCTGCAGCGCCGGACGCACGCGGTTGCGTGCCGAAAGCACGATCTCGGTGGCGTTGAGGAGATCTTCCTCGTACATCGCCTGCATCGCCGCGGCAAAATCTTCGTCCTCGACCGCCACGTCGAGTTCGTAGTTGCCTATCCAGCTCGAGATATTAAGATTGCTCGATCCCACTCTCGCCCAGCGGCAGTCGGCCACCGCGGTCTTGGAATGCAGCATGGGGCCGTTCCATTCGAAGACGCGGATGCCGGCCTCGAGCAACGGCCGGTAACCGGCGCGCGACAGCGGAGAGATCACCGGAAGATCGCTCGCGCCCGGCACCAGCAGCCTCACGTCCACGCCGTCGAGCGCTGCCGCGCGCAGCGCCTGAACGTACGGCGCCACACCCACGAAGTAGGCATCGGTCAGCCACAGCGTTCTGCGCGCCATCGCGGCGATGAGCTGATCGAGCCGGTAGAGCCCCGCAACATTGGGAACGGTCGCCAGCATCCGCAACGTCACCCCGCCTGCGGCCGGAATCGTATCGGCATCGGTCAGCTCTTCGTCGGGAATCTGCGCTCCCATTGTTGCCCATACTTCGGCGAACGCACACTCCATATCGGCAATCGCCGGTCCGCGCACCTCGATGCCGGTATCGCGCCACGGCGCCATGCCCTGTGCCGGGTCGCCGGCCCATTTTCGGCTGACACATAAACCGGTGACGAAACCGACCTGCCCGTCCACCGCCACCATCTTGCGGTGGTCGCGCAACACCCAGCCGAACGGGCTGTCGAGACGCGGCGGATTGAAGCACCTGACTTCGCCGCCGGCAGCGACGACCGGCTGCAGCACCCGCCGCGACGCGGCGCCCAATGCGCCCATCCAGTCGTAAATCACTCTCACGCGCACGCCGGCACGCGCGCGTTCGGCCATGGCGGCGGCAAATTCGCGCCCTACCGCGTCATCGGCAATGATGTAATTCTCGAAATAAATCTTGTGCTGCGCCGCGCGGATGGCGGCCAGCCACGCCGGATAATGCTCGGCGGCATTCCTGAGGATGCGCACGCTGTTGCCCGCCACCAGCGGCGCCCCGGCGGCACGCGAGAACGCCTGCTCGGCGTACTGCCGCAGCGGCAGGGCTGTTTCGCGTTCCGGCGATGCGGCTCGGCGGCGGCTCATCGCTCATCCAATATTTTCAATAAAATCATTACATCAGCACAATGTCGAACTGCTCCTGGTTGTAAACGCTTTCGACCTGCAGCGACACCGGCTTGCCGATGAAGTCGGAGAGCATCGCCAGACTCTGCGACTCCTCGTCGAGGAACATGTCGATCACCTGCTGTGAGGCGAGGATGCGGAATTCGCGCGCGCTGAACTGGCGTGCCTCGCGCAGGAGCTCCCTCAGGATCTGATAGCAGATGGTCTGTGCCGTCTTGAGCTGGCCCCGGCCCACGCACACCGGGCACGGCTCGCACAGCACATGAGCAAGCGACTCGCGCGTGCGCTTGCGCGTCATCTCGACCAGCCCGAGCTGCGTGAAGCCGTTGATGGTCATGCGCGTGCGGTCGCGCGCCAGCGCTTTTCTGAATTCGTTCAACACGGCATTCTTGTGCTCCTCGGTGTCCATGTCGATGAAGTCGATGATGATGATGCCGCCCAGGTTCCTCAAACGCAGCTGGCGCGCGATCACCTGCGCCGCTTCCAGGTTGGTTTTGAAAATGGTCTCGCCGAAGCTGCGGCCGCCGACAAAGCCGCCGGTATTGACGTCGACGGTGGTCAGCGCCTCGGTCTGGTCGATGATGAGATAGCCGCCGGATTTGAGATCGACGCGACGCGCCAGCGCTTTTTCTATT
>CAYIRZ010000267.1:0-4822 GCA_964365845.1 uncultured Streptomycetaceae bacterium | reverse complement strand
ATTCGTTAACGCTACGCGTTCCGGTGAATGGGGCCAAGTCCGACAGGCTGCTAGGGGGAATATATGCGCGCAGTCCTGGTGGCGAATCCCAAAGGCGGCTGCGGTAAAACCACGCTCGCCATCAATCTTGCCGCCGGCCTGGCGCAGCGTGACGGGCGGGTGGTTCTGTGGGACCTCGACCGGCAGAAATCGTCCCTGGAGTGGCTTGCACTGCGTCCTTCCGGCCTGCCTGAAATTTCCTCTCTCGAACGCAAGAACGACCCCGGCGAGCTGCCGCGCAAGACCGACTGGCTGGTCATCGATTCTCCAGCCGGTCTGCGCGGCAAGAACCTCGCTCTCGCCATCAAGCCGGTCAGGCACGTGCTGGTGCCGATCCAGCCGTCGTTGTTCGACATGGCGGCCACCCGCGATTTCCTGGCGGTGTTGGGGGAAGAGAAGAAAGCGCGCAAGCATAAGAACTTCATCGGCATCGTCGGCATGCGCGTCGATCCGCGCACGCGCGCCGCCGCGACCCTGCAGGATTTTCTCGGGCAGTTCGACCTGCCGGTGGTCGCGCACATACGCGATACCCAGCACTACGCCAACGCGGCGTTTAGCGGCAAGAGCATCTTCGATCTGCCACCGTCGCTCAACGAGCGCGACACGGGAGAGTGGGAGCCGCTGCTGGAGTGGCTGGACGAGTGAACGTCCGGCAGGCCTAAGCCCGGCTATCTAGAACAGATGCACCGAGGTCGGCGCGAAGAAGCCGATCAGGCTGAATATCACGCCGAGCCCGGCGGTCTGGGCGCTTTTGCCGAGCGTTTCCGAGAACGCCAGCATCAGCGCCAGCACCGCGATCAACAGCGCGACTCTCTTGTTTTCCGGGCCGCCATGCCCGGCATCATGGCCGTGTCCCACACCTGACATGTCGTTTCCTGACTACTTGTGAAAATGCGAATTGGCTTTCTCGAAAGCTTCCCGCATCTTCGCCCAGGCTTCGTCTGCGCCGCGCACGAGATCCGTCCACGCGTCGCCCGTTGCCGCCTGCACCTTGTGCATTTGTTCGAGTGCCTGATTGCGCTGGTGGCGGAAAGTATCGAGCTGCTTTTCGTACTCGATGCGCACATCGGCCTGCGCGCCTTTGGCCTTGGCTTCCCATTTGGTGACTTCGGCGTTCCACTGATCGAGTTGTGCTTTGAGTTTGCTCAGGTATTCGTCTCGCTGGCTCATGGGGCCTCCTTCATGTCGGCTGGCCGGGTATCGGGGACGACGTTGGACAGCGCAATAATATTGGTTCCGGAATCGATCGGATCGTGAAAAATATAACCATATAAAACAACAGTTTATAATGTAATGTCATTTCGGGATGGCGAGGGCGGCCTCAACTCGGTAATGCGGGTCGAACATCTGCGACTGCACGTCTGCCAGCACGTCTTGCGGCCTGGGCTTGCCGGCGAGACTGCACTTATAGGCAATGTCGGCGATAGCTGCCGCAATGTTTGCCGAGACTTCGCGGATCCGCGGCAGGGCGGGGTAGAGGCTGCCCTGTTCGAGATCGGATTCGGTGACCAGGTGCGCGAGCGTATGCGCCGCGCCCATGAACATGTCGTCGGTGACGCGACGCGCGCGGCTGGCGACGACGCCCAGACCCACGCCGGGGAAGATATAGGAGTTGTTGCCCTGCCGCGGCACGAAGGTCTTGCCGTTCAATGTGACCGGGTCGAACGGGCTGCCGCAGGCGAACAGCGCCCGTCCTTCGGTCCAGCGGTAGGCCTGCTCGGCGGTGCATTCGGCTTGGGTCGTGGGGTTCGACAGCGCAAACACGATGGGCCGCTGGTTGATGCGCGCCATTTCCCCGAGCACCTCCTGGGTGAAGGTGCCGCCGACTGCCGCGACGCCGATGATGGCTGTGGGTTTCAGCGTCCTGACTGCGGAGAGAAAGTCGCCGATGGGCGCATGTTCATGCGCGTAGGCGAGCTTATGCCCGGCGAGATCGGTGCGGCTTTTGACGACCAGGCCGCGCGAATCGAACAGCCAGCAGCGACGGCGCGCTTCCTGCTCGCTGAGGCCCTGGGCGGCGATCGCCGATGCCAGCAGATCGGCGATGCCGCTGGCGGCCTCGCCGGCGCCGAAGAACAGTATCCTCTGCTCGGCGAGCTTGCCGCCGGTGATGCGCAAGGCCGAGAAAATGCCTGCCAGCGCCACCGCCGCCGTACCCTGGATGTCGTCGTTGAAAGTGCAGATGCGGTCGCGGTATTTTTTCAGCAACCGGAAAGCATTGTGGTTGGCGAAATCCTCGAACTGGACCATCACGCCGGGAAATACCTCTTGTGTTGCGGTGATGAATTCCTCGATCAGTTCGTCGTAGGCGGTTCCCGTAATGCGGCGCTGGCGCCGTCCGACGTAAAACAGGTCGTTGAGCAGTTTTTCGTTGTTGGTGCCGACATCGAGCGTGATCGGCAGGCACAGCCTGGGATGCACGCCGGCGCAGGCCGTGTACAGCGACAGCTTGCCGACCGGAATCCCCATGCCGTTGGCGCCGAGGTCGCCCAAACCCAGGATGCGTTCGCCGTCGGTGACGACAATGATGCCGGCCTGGTACGGCCAGTTGCGCAGCAGTTGCGCAATGCGCCCGCGATCGTTGGCGCCGATGAAAAGGCCGCGCGGGCGCTGGAAAATGTGGCCGAAGCGCTGGCATGCCAGTCCCACCGTCGGCGTATAGACGAGCGGCTGCATTTCGTCGATGTTGTCGCACAAGACGCGGAAGAACAGCGACTCGTTGCGGTCGTGCAGCGCATTGAGCGCCACGAATTTGTCGAGCGGATCGGACAGCTTGCGCAGGTTCTGCAGCACGCGTTCCGCCTGCTCATCCTGGCTGCTCACATGCGGTGGCAGAAATCCACGCAACCCCAGCGCGTCGCGCTCCTTCTCGGTGAAGGCCGTGCCCCTGTTGAGCAGGGGATCGCGCAGGACATCGAGGCCGCGCGGCATGATTGCAGGGTTATCGGATACAGGCGCGCTTTGGGGGTCGGCAGAGGTCATCTATTTCTCCTATAGGTCAGGCCTGCTTCGCGGGTCTAATAGTGTAGCCCCGGCCCAGCAACTCGACAAATTATCGTTTCAGCAGCGTACTGCCATAAAGCCCGGTCGGCTTGATCAGGAGAATCAACAGCATAATGGCAAACGGCGCCATTTGTGCCAAAGGTGCGTAGATTAGGGATCCCAGGGAGACGACTTGCCCGACAATGAAGGCAGATATCAGGGTTCCCTTGATGCTTCCCAAGCCGCCGATGATGACGACCATGAAAACGAACGCCAGCACCTCGAGCCCCATCGAGGGATCCACCATGATCAGCGGGGCATGCAGCCCCCCGGCCAGCCCGGACAATGCTCCGGCGATGATGAAAGTGATGGTGAAAAGCCGGGACACATTGATGCCCAGGCCTTCCACGTGCTCCACGTTCTCGATGCCGGCGCGGATCGCCTTGCCGATGATGGTGCGGTTCAGGAACAGCCAGATGCCGACATAAACGAGAACGGCGATGCCGATGACAATCAGGCGGTAGACCGGGACTTCCGTGCCGACGATGTCGATCTGAACCATCGTCGGAACGGGGACCGGACGGGGAACGACCCCCCAAAAGAATTTGATGACGCCGATGCCGCCGATCAGGATCCCGAAGGACGTGATCATGCTGAAAGTGAGTTCCCGTTCGTAGATGCGCCGGAAAACCAGCCGTTCCACGGCGAAGGCGGCGATGCCCGCAACCACCAATCCCCCCAGCACGCCGAGCCACACGCTGCCGGTCGCAAGGCTGAGGGAATAGGTGATGTACGCGCCGATCGAGTAATAGAGCAGCTGGTCGAGGCTGATGATGCGCATCAGGCCGAAGCACAGCGACAGGCCGATCGCCATCAGGAAAAAGATGCTCCCGATGCTCAACCCGAAGATGACGCCGGAAATCAGCAGTTGTGCGTCCATCAGCGGCGCGCCTTTTCGCTATCAGCCGTCCCGGTGGTGGCCTTTTTCCGGAACAGCAGCTTTTCCAGCAGGGGCTGCAGCGAGCCCCAGATGCCCTTTTCACCGGCGAGCATGATGAATACCAGCAGGAAACCGATGAAAAGTTCCCAGTTGCCGATCAACTTGCTGATCACGTCTTTCATGCCGGTATAAGCGAACGCGCCGACGATGGGCCCGTAGAGCGTGCCGACGCCGCCAAGAATCGTGACCACCACCGGATCGGCGGCACGCGACGGGCTGCTTATTTCCGGGCTCACGAAACCCAGATAGACGGCATACATCGCGCCGGCCAAAGCGGTCGTGGTATTGGCGATGACAAAAGCGAGCAGCCGCACGCCGAAATTGCTGTAGCCCAGAAATCTGAGCTTGTCTTCGTTGATCTTGGTGGCGAGGCAGCAGGCGCCGTAGATCGAGTCGTCGAGATACTTGTAAAACGCCCACACGGCCAGCGCGACCAGAAAAGCGAAGATGAAGAAGTGGTGCGGCTTGCCCAGGTCGAGCAGCGGAGTGGCGGCTATGTTGGTCAGGAACCACAGTCCGTTGTCGCCGTGCGTGATGTTCGCCAGAACCTTCTGCATGAGATAGTAGACGATCACCGCCAGCGCCAGATTCACCAGCGCGAAATAGTCGCTGCGCAAGCGGACGAAAAGAGGGCCGACGATGAAAGACACGACGAGCCCCGCCAGCACGCCCAGCAGGATGCCGATGTAGGGATTGGTGCCGAAGTAAAAGAGATAAAACGCAGTTCCATAAGCGCCTACCGCCAGATAAGCCGGCTGTCCGAATGAGATAAATCCGACGCGCCCCAGCAGGAAGCTGCAC
>CAYIRZ010000266.1:0-4833 GCA_964365845.1 uncultured Streptomycetaceae bacterium | reverse complement strand
TCGAAGCGCTGGGTTTGACCGTAAGCCGGCTGATGCGGGTGCGTTTCGGTATCGTCGGCCTGCCGCCGCGGTTGAAGCGCGGGCAGTTTATCGAGTTGACCGAGGTGGAGACCCGGCGCCTGCTGCAATGGCTGCAACTGCCGGAAGGCGAGGGGTTTGTCGGCCTTCCCCGACAAACCCCTAAAATGAAAGAACTAAAGAACGAGACGAAAAGAACGCCACGCAAGTAACGTTGGTTCCGGCCGGCACAGTTTTCGGGACGCATAGCTTTTTTCTTAAGCAGCCTGCCGCCCGAAGCGTCGATTAACAGCGATCCGTTAACGCTACGCGTTCCGGCGAATGGGGCCGGATTCGACAGGCTGCTGAGGCAACTGTTCGCGAGCCAGCAGAAAAACGCAATCGTCCCCGCCAGCGGTCTCAGGCCAGGTGAAGGCGAGGCGGGGGAAAGCTTTTTCCACCTGCCTGCGGTTGTGCCCGACCTCGACCACCAGCAGACCGCCCGGGTTCAAATGCCGCGCCGCCTGGTGCAGGATGATGCGCACTGCATCCAGCCCGTCTTTGCCGCCGGCCAGCGCGATTTCAGGCTCACGCCGGTATTCCTGGGGCAGCCGGCGCATGATCGCCGTCCTGACGTACGGCGGATTGGACACGATCAGGTCGTAGTGTTTTCCGCAAAGCGCGGAAAACAAATCGGACTGGACAAGGCGGATTCGCCGGCCCAAGCGATATTGCCTCACGTTGATCCGGGCAACGGCTAGCGCAGCGGGTGCAATATCGGTAGCGTCGATCCGGACGCGGGGGAAGCTGTGCGCGAGCAGGATGGCGAGACATCCTGAACCGGTGCATAAATCGAGTGCGGTCCTTATTTTCCCGGACTCGACGAGCCACGGCGCGAGATCGTCGCGCAACAGTTCGGCGATGTAGGAACGCGGTACGATCACGCGCTCGTCCACATAAAACCTGAAATCGCCGAGCCAGGCCTCGCGGGTCAGATAAGCGGCGGGTTTGCGTTCCCGGATACGGCGCTCGAAAAGCCGCAGGACTTGTTCCATCTGGCGTGGCGTGAGCGGCGTATCAAGATGCGGCTCGAGTTCGGCGGGCGGCAGGCGCAGGGCATGCAGCGTCAGGTAGGCGGCTTCGTCGAACGCATTGAGAGTGCCATGTCCGAAAACCAACCGTGCTGTCTTGAATTGCTTTACGCCCAGGCGCACGACGTCGCGCACGGTGCGCGGAGCGTGCGCCCGGCGCGGCCTGCGCTCAGCTAAGGGCATCGAGGTTGAGTTTGATGCTCGACAGATCGTCGGGTGTGGTCGTTTTCGGTCCGGAACTCTGCGTTGCAGGCGCGGGCTGAAGGCCGCCGGCCTTGGTGGCGTTATTGACGAGCCAGTGCAGGTTGGTCGGCGAGTCGGCATTCGCCATCGCCTCTTCCATCGTGATCTGTCCCGACGTGTAGAGATGAAACAAGGCCTGTTCGAAGGTCTGGGAGCCCGGGGCGAGACTCTGTTCCATGGCGTCCTTGATTTGGCTGATCTCGCCGGCCTTGATCAGTTCCTGGATATGCTTGGTGTTGAGCAGCACCTCGACCGCGGGTACGCGTTTGCCGTCGGCGGTGCGCACCAGGCGCTGGGAAATCACCGCGCGCAAGGCGATGGCGAGGTCGGCCTGCAGGCTTTCGCGCGCTTCGCGCGGAAAGAAATTGATGATCCGGTTCAGCGCGTGGTAGCTGTTGTTGGCGTGCAGCGTCGACAGGCACAGGTGGCCGGTCTGGGCGAACAGCAGCGCGCTTTGCAGCGTCGGCTGGTCGCGGATCTCGCCGATCATGATGAGATCGGGCGCTTCGCGCATGGCGCTGATCAGCGCGTCCTGATAGCTGCGGGTATCGATGCGTACTTCGCGCTGGTTGACGATGGATTTCTTGTGCTTGAAGATGAATTCGATCGGATCCTCTATGGTCAGGATATGGCCGGTCCTGGTGCCGTTGCGGTGGTCGATCATCGAGGCCATGGTGGTCGACTTGCCCGAGCCGGTGGAACCGACCACCAGGATCAGCCCCAGCTTCTCCATGATGACTTCCTTGAGGATGTCCGGCAGCATGAGGGATGCGAAGGAGGGCACCTCGGGCTTGACGAAGCGGATCACCATCGCCACCGTATTCTTCTGGCGGAAAATGTTGACGCGGAAGTTGCCCAGTTCGCCGGCGCTTTGCGCGAAATTCATCTCATGGCTGGACTCGAACTCCTTGACCTGCGCCTCGGTCATGAGTTCGTAGCAGATCTTCTTGACCTGTTCCGGATCGAGCGCCTGGCTGTTGATCGGCATCGTCACGCCGTTGATCTTGATCTGGATCGGCGCGCCGGCAGTGAAAAACAGGTCCGAGGCCTGTTTTTCGGCCATCAGCTTGAAAAGGGGGGTGACAAACATGGGCTTGGCTACTTTTTGATCAGGGCTTTCAGGTTGTCGAGCAGGCTGCCCTTGCCCGGGCCATCACTGGCGTCATGGGGCGGCGCTTGCGGGTATTGGATATCCGCCAAGTCTACGCGTGGCCGCGTCGTGGTGTGCATCATTTGCTGATGCCGGCCCAGGGTGCGAAATTTGTTGGGCTTGTCAAGGAGCAGCTTGGCAAATTCCTCGAGCACTTCCTGCGTGAATTCGGGTGTCTCGTACTGGTAGTCTAACTCGCCGAGTTTTCCGACATTCTTCGTGCGCAGCCTGATCATGCCATCATCCCGGTTGCCGGTAATGGAAACCGTGGCGGAAACCTCGCCGTTGATAGTAAACACCGCGCTTTCCACCATGCCCCGGTCGTTCTTTGTCTCTTTGCATTCGAAGCGCAGATTATGGCCCCACAGGTGCTCTCGCAATAGCTTTACCATTGCCTCCGATTCTTTCTTGAGCACAAGGCCCTGGCCAACACACCGGAACCGCAGCAAGACTTCGTTAAGATAATCCGTGTTTTCGACCGTGGCCCTGCAGTCGCGCACGGAATATTCAACCTGATTGAGATTTTCCAGTGTGGAACTGGCCTCGATAAAAAAAGTGCGCAAGACTTGAGGTTTTATAGTATTGAGCGATCCGGCCAATTCCGAGAAATAGCGCGAGGCCGCGAGCAGCGCGTTATGTAGCGCCTGGTAATTCTGGATTTTCTGCTCTTGGCTCGACTGTTCCTGCTGTCTTTGCGACTCAGCCTGCTGCTTTAGATCGTCAAGAAGCCCCATTTTGATTCCCGTCCGTGTGTCCGTATCCGATGCCGGCGTGCTGGGCCGTCTTTGCGTGGTCCGCAGAGACTGCCGCGAGTAGGGCAATCCGGTTCAAGCTTGCGGGTATTCTGCCCATTCCGGGCAAACTTGGAAAGCGGGATTACGTGCGGCGTCCCAATATCGGATGGTGATGAATGCTCAGTCGCTGCGCAGCAAATCGTTGATGCTGGTCTTGGCCCGCGTTTTGGCATCGACCTGTTTGACGATTATCGCGCAATACAGACTGCATTTGCCGTCGGCGGCCGGCAGCGAGCCGGAGACCACCACCGATCCGGCCGGCACCCGGCCATAAAGAATTTCGCCGGTGTGGCGATGATAGATCTTGGTGCTCTGGCCGATGAACACGCCCATCGAGATCACCGAGCCTTCCTCGACGATCACGCCTTCCACGATTTCGGAGCGCGCGCCGATGAAGCAGTTGTCCTCGATGATGGTGGGATTGGCCTGCAGCGGCTCCAGCACGCCGCCGATGCCGACGCCTCCCGACAGGTGCACGTTCTTGCCGATCTGGGCGCAGGAGCCGACGGTGGCCCAGGTGTCGACCATGGTGCCTTCATCGACGTAGGCGCCGATATTGACGAAAGAGGGCATCAGGATCACGTTCTTGGCGATGAACGCGCCTTTGCGCGCCGCCGCCGGCGGCACCACGCGGAAGCCGCCCTGCCTGAAAGCTTCAGCCGAGTAACCGGCGAATTTGGCCGGCACCTTGTCGTAATAGCGGGTGTAGCCGTCCTGGATCACGGCGTTGTCATGCAGCCGGAAGGACAGCAGCACGGCTTTCTTCGCCCATTGATGGATGACCCATGCGCCGTCGATTTTTTCCGCGACGCGCAGCCGGCCCTGATCAAGCAGATCCATGGTTGCGGCGACCGCCTGTTTGATGCCGGGCTCCGCGCTGTCTGGAGAAATCGCAGCGCGCTGTTCCCATGCGTTTTCGATGATGGCTTGTAATTGCTGCATGAGGATTCCTCAGAGTTTTTTTGCAAAATCGCGGATGCGTTGCGCGGCCTCGGTGCATTCCGCGGTCGAGGCGACCAGCGCGATCCGCACCCGGTTGGTGCCGGGATTGATGCCGCGCGCTTCGCGGGCGAGGTAGCTGCCCGGCAGTACCGAGACGGCTTGCTCTTGATAGAGACGCCGCGTGAATTCGGTGTCGCTGATCGGTGTCGGCGCCCACAGATAAAATGCGGCGTCCGGCATTTCCACTTCGAGAGATGGTTTCAGCACATTGATTACATTATCGAATTTTTCCCGGTATAAGCGCCGGTTTTCGACCACGTGCGCCTCGTCCTGCCACGCGGCGACGCTGGCCAGGTGTATCGGCGGGCTCATGGCACAGCCCTGATAAGTGCGGTAGAGCAGGAATTTTTTCAGGATCTGCGCATCGCCGGCGACAAAGCCGGAGCGCATGCCGGGGACGTTGGAGCGTTTGGACAGGCTGGAGAATACCACCAACCGCGGGAATCCGGCGCGGCCGAAGTGCTGCGCTGCCTGTAAAGCGCCCAGCGGCGCTTTGCCTTCCTCGAAATAAATTTCGGAATAGCACTCGTCGGCGGCGATGACGAAGCCGTGGCGG
>CAYIRZ010000265.1:0-4854 GCA_964365845.1 uncultured Streptomycetaceae bacterium | reverse complement strand
CATCTGATCGCCGCGTCCTGCACCGAGGATCAGAAGGAGCGTTTCCTCAAGCCCTTTCTGGCCGACGATACCTTCGTGCTGGGCAAGGGCGGCAGCGAAGCGAATGCCGGTTCCGACAACCGCATGCCGCCGGAAGACGATCCCAAGTCCGGCTGGAAGCTGCAGGCGGAGCGCAAAGGCGACGAGTGGATCCTGAACGGCACCAAGCTCTATATCGCCAACGGCAGCGTGGCCAAGCTGTTTTTCGTGGATGCGCGCACCAACCCGAGCGTCGGCCTTCGCGAAGGCAGCACGATGTTCCTGATTCCGAACGACACGCCGGGATTCCGCGTCGGCAAGGTGTTCAACAAGCGCGGCTGGCGCTTTTACCAGAACGGCGAGCTGATATTCGAGAACGCGCGCGTTCCGCACGCCAACGTCGTGGGCGAGGTGAACGGCGGCGTGAAAGCGCGTGCCACCGACAAGTCCGAGTTCGGCGATATCGAGCTCGCTGCCAATGCGCTGGGGATTTGCGACGACGCGGCCGGATTGGCCATGAATTTCTCGCGCACGCACCAGCGCGCGGGCAAGCTGGTCATTGACCACCAGCTCGTGCAATTGAAGCTGAACGAGATGTACGCGCTCACCGAAGCGCTGCGCTCCTTCGTGATGCGGGTGGCCTGGGAACGGGATCAGAAGCTGCCGGACGCCGGCAACAACGTGCTCGTGATGAACTATTCAACCGACGTCGTGCAGCGGGTTACCCGGCTGAATATGGAGATCCACGGCGCCGAAGGTTGTATGATGAATGCGCGCGTCGACAAGCTGGTGCGCGACGCCATGATCTGGACCCATCTGGCCGGCGATACCGTGCAGCGGGTCAAGGTCGTCAAGCGGCTGAAATAAAGAATAAACCGGAGGAGGGGCATCATGAAACGTTTGATTGTATTAGCGCTTGCTTGTGCGGCAGTCACGCCGTGGGCCAACGTTTACGGACAGAATTATCCCAGCCGTCCGATTCGTCTCGTGGTGCCGTTTCCAGCCGGCGGCAATGTCGATGTTTTTTCCCGCGTGCTCTTCCGCCAGGTCGAAATTGAACTGGGGCAGCCCTTCGTCATCGACAATCGCGGCGGCGCCAACAGCCTGATCGGCTCGGACGTGGTGGCCAAGGCTACGCCCGACGGCTACACCCTGCTCAACACGTCCTTCGGATTCGCGGTCAATCCCGTCATTATCAAGAAAATGCCTTTCGATACCGAAAAGGATTTCGTGCCGGTGACCAATGTTGCGCTCGGCCTGGGCTATCTGATGGTGGTGCACCCGGCGGTGCCGGCCAACAACGTCAAGGAACTCATCGCGCTGGCGAAGAAACAGCAGGTGCGCTACAGCACGGCGGGCATAGGCAATGGACAGCACCTGGCGGGCGCGCTGTTCAACCTGGAGGCGGGAACCGAAATGCTGCATGTGCCGTACAAGGGTGGCGGCCCGGCGGTCAATGCCGTGCTGGGCGGCGAGGTACAGGTGCATTTCCCGGCCGGATCGGTGGGCGTGCCGCATGTAAAATCGGGAAGGCTGCGCGCTATCGGCTTCACTGGCGCCAAACGGCTGTCGTCGCTGCCCGATGTGCCGACCGTCGCCGAGGGAGGCCTGCCCGGCTATGTCGCGGATGCCGGCTGGCACGGCGTCTTCGCGCCGGCAAAAACGCCCATGCTCGTCGTCACCAAGGTGCAGAAGGCGATACACAAGTCGCTGCAGGAACCGAAGATCCACCAGTTCTTTGTGGACAACGGTTACGAGCCGCAGGGCGATGCGCCGGCTGTGTGGGCGAAGAAGTTCCACGAAGACCTCAAGCGCTACGCCAAGATCGTGAAAGCGGCGAAGATAGAGGCGCAATAACTCCGTCGTGCTCTTATGCGGCCAGCAGCCCGCGTAAGATCAGCGCAGCTTGATTGCGCTCGTAAAAATATGCGATGGCCTTATGTCTTATGCGGCCAGTAGCCCGCGTAAGACATAAGGCAGGATGCCGCCGTGTTTCAGGTACTCCACTTCGATAGGCGTATCCACTCGCAGCATCAGCGTGACATTCTGCATGGAGCCGTCCTCGCGATGGATCACCAGCGTGACGTCCTGTCGCGGTTTGATGTCGCCGCCTTTGACGCCGATGAGATCGAAGGTTTCGCTGCCGTCAATCTTGAGTGAGGCGACGCTGTCGTTGCCCTGGAACTGGCAGGGCAGCACGCCCATGCCGATCAGGTTGGTGCGGTGGATGCGCTCAAAGCTTCTGGCGATCACGACCTTGATGCCGAGCAGTTGCGGGCCCTTGGCCGCCCAGTCGCGCGAGGAGCCGGTGCCGTATTCCTCGCCGGCGAACACCATCAACGGCACGCCTTCCTCGCGGTAGCGCTGGGTCGCGTCGTAGATGCCGAGTTTCTCGCCGCTCGGCTGATGAATAGTGACGCCGCCCTCGGTGCCGGGGGCCATCAGGTTCTTGATGCGCACGTTGGCAAACGCGCCGCGCACCATGACTTCGTGATTGCAGCGGCGCGCGCCGAAAGTAGAAAGCTCGGTCGCGCCATGCTGTTGCAGCCACTCGCCGGCGGGAGAACCTGCCTTGATCGGCGCCACCGGGCTGATGTGATCGGTGGTGAGCGAGTCGCCGTAGATGCCGAGCGCGCGCGCGCCGGTGACATTCGAAACCTTGCCAGGCTGCATGCTGAAACCGTCAAAGAACGGCGGCTCCTTGATATAGGTCGATTGGGACTGCCAGTTAAACACCACGCCCTTGCTCTCGGCGATGTTCTCCCACAGCTTGCCGGCGCCGGACAGGTCGCCGTATTCGCGGCGGAATTTCGCGGCATCGTTGGCGAATTTGAGAACCGCGGCGATCTCCGCATCGCTTGGCCATATATCTTTTAAAAACAATTGCTTACCGCTTATCCCCAGACCGATGGGCTCACGCGACATGTCGATCGCGACATTGCCGGCGAGCGCGAAAGCCACCACCAGCGGCGGGCTCATCAGGAAATTCGCCTTCAGGCTCTGGTGCACGCGCGCTTCGAAGTTGCGGTTGCCCGACAGCACGGCGCAGGCGATGAGGTCGTTGCTGACCACGGCGTCCTCGATCGCCGCATCGAGCGGTCCGGAATTGCCCATGCAGGTGGTGCAGCCGTAGGCGACGACGGAGAAGCCGAGCTTCTCGAGATAGGGCAGCAGCCCCGCGTCTTTCAGATAGGCGGTAACGACTTTTGATCCGGGCGCGAGCGAGGTTTTGATTTTCGGATTGACGGTCAGACCCTGTTCAACCGCTTTTTTCGCCAGCAGTCCCGCGGCGAGCAGCAGGTTGGGGTTGGAAGTGTTAGTGCACGAGGTGATGGCGGCGATCAGCACGTCGCCATGGCCGACGTCGATGCCGGCGCGGATGGTGGCTACGCGCTTGGCGAAATCCTCCGGTTTCTTGCCGTAGCCGCTTTCGGCGACCGGCTTGGCAAATAATTCCTGGAAGCGGCTTTTGATTTTCGGCAGGTCGATGCGGTCGTTCGGGCGCTTGGGGCCGGACACGCTGGGCACCACGCTCGAAAGATCGAGTTCGATGACCTGCGTGTAGTCGATTTCGCCCTGGCGCGGGATGCCGAACAGGCCCTGTGCCTTGTAGTAGCTCCCGATGGCATCGACCAGTGCGGCGTCGCGGCCGGTGATGCGGTAATAGTCTATGGTTTTCTCATCGACCGGAAAGAAGCCGATGGTGGCGCCGTAATCGGGCGACATGTTGGCCACCACCGCGCGATCGGTCGCCGACAGCGAAGCCGCGCCCTCGCCGAAGTATTCGACGAATTTGCCGACCACTTTCGCCTTGCGCAGCGTTTCGGTCACGGTCAGCACCAGATCGGTGGCGGTGACGCCTTCGCGCAGTTTGCCGCTCATGTTCACGCCGACCACGTCCGGGGTCAGGAAATAGATCGGCTGGCCGAGCATGGCGGCTTCGGCCTCGATCCCGCCCACTCCCCAGCCGACGATGCCGATGCCGTTGACCATGGTGGTGTGCGAGTCGGTGCCGATGAGCGTGTCGGGATAGTAGACGCCGTCCTTTTCCCACACGCCACGCGCCAGGTATTCGAGATTGACCTGGTGCACGATACCGTTGCCGGGCGGCACGATGCGGATGCCGGAGAACGCCTGCTTTCCCCACTTGAGAAATTCGTAGCGCTCGCCGTTCCTCTTGAATTCGATTTCCATGTTGCGCTGGACGGCATCCGGCGTATTGGACACGTCGACTTCGACCGAGTGGTCGACCACCAGGTCGACCGGCACCAGCGGTTCTATGCGTTGGGGGTCGGCGCCGAGCCGCTGCGCCGTGGCGCGCATGGCGGCGAAGTCATTGAGCGCCGGGAATCCCGCCATGTCCTGCAGCAGGATGCGCGCCAGCACGAAGGGGATTTCGGCGGTGCGTGTTGCGTTGGGTTTCCACGCCGCGAGACTCTTCACATGTTCTTCGGTGACCCGCCTGCCGTCGCAATTCCTCAGTACCGATTCCAGAACGATGCGCAGAGAGTGCGGCAGGCGCGAGACTTTGCCGAGACCGGCTTCCTCGAGGGCGGCAAGGGCATGGTATTTGGCAGATTTCCCCGAAGCGAGTTTGAATTCTCGTGTAGCGTTAAAAGCATGATGTGTCACTAGAAATCCTTCTTGTCAGACGTTATTTTTTTCGGCTGTATTTGTTTGTATACCGCGAATTTGCGGGCTTTATAGGCGCCGCTGGATACGAACTCACCGAGCAGAATGAATTCCGCAACATCTCTTACCGGGCCAACGATGCGCACGGCTTCCCGGCCGTCCAGGGCGTAGAACAGGAAGGTCGGCGTACCCTTGACGCCGACG
>CAYIRZ010000264.1:3508-4855 GCA_964365845.1 uncultured Streptomycetaceae bacterium | reverse complement strand
GAACCCAAGTCCGACAAACTCCTCTGCTGATGCGTTATGTGCTGATTATTCTGCTATGGCTGCCGGGGGCGGTGGCGGCCTCGAGCGTTGAAGTCCTCAAAGGATTTCTCAACCAGACCACGTCGGCCAAGGCGCGCTTCGCGCAAATGGTGCTCGACAAGAACATGAAGATGCTGCAGCAGGCGACCGGCACCATGCAGTTCTCGCGCCCCGGCAAGTTTCGCTGGGAGTACGTGAAACCCTACGAGCAGACCATCGTCGGCGACGGCACCCGGCTGTGGATCTACGACAAGGACCTGAACCAGGTCACGGTGCGCAAGCTCGACCGCGCGCTGGGTTCCAGCCCCGCCGCGCTGCTCGCCGGCAGCAACGAGATCGAGAAAAACTACACGCTCACCAATCTCGGCAACCAGGAGGGGCTCGACTGGCTGGAAGCCGTGCCCAGGACCCAGGACACCGCGTTCGAACGCATCCGGTTGGGCTTTGGCAAGGCAGGTCTCGAGGCGATGGAACTGCGCGACCAGTTCGGCCAGCTCACGGTCATCAAGTTCGCCGACGTCGAACGCAACCTGAAACTGTCTCCGGACACCTTCAAGTTCGTCCCGCCCAAGGGCGCGGACGTGATCTCCGAATAGGAGCTTGTCGGACTTGGGGCCCGACAAGCTCCTTAGGTAAAACCGCCCCGGGGAAAAAGTGAAAGTGCTGTCAAAAAACCTGCTGAAATGTCATTCCTGCGTATTGCCCGAGGTGAAATGGCCGTGGAATTAAACGTTATTCAGAAAAAGTGGGGCGGTTTTACTTTTAGCAGCCTGCCGGACCATCAAAGTCCGGCAGGCTGCTAGCGCGGTCCACGGCGGTGGACCTTTTCGCCAAAAGGGAACCCCAGGCGCCGCTCGCCGAGCGGCTGCGGCCGCACACGCTCGACGAGGTCGTGGGCCAGGCGCATTTGCTGGGTCCCGGCAAACCGCTGCGGCTTGCTTTCGAATCGAAGAAACCGCACTCGATGATCCTGTGGGGCCCGCCGGGAGTGGGCAAGACCACGCTCGCGCGCCTCATGGCTCAGGCATTCGATGCCGAGTTCATCGCCATTTCCGCGGTATTTTCCGGGGTCAAGGAGATCCGCGAAGCCGTGCAGCGCGCCGAGCTCGAACTGCAGCAATCGGGACGCCACACCATCCTGTTCGTCGATGAGGTCCATCGTTTCAACAAGGCGCAGCAGGACGCTTTCCTGCCGTACGTCGAACGCGGTCTTATTACGTTCATCGGCGCGACCACGGAGAACCCGTCGTTCGAAGTCAACAGCGCCCTGTTGTCGCGCGCGGCCGTTTACGTGCTGCAGCCGCTCAC
>CAYIRZ010000264.1:0-3408 GCA_964365845.1 uncultured Streptomycetaceae bacterium | reverse complement strand
TTCTACGACCAGATCTCGGCCTTGCACAAAGCGGTGCGCGGTTCCGCGCCCGATGCCGCGCTTTACTGGCTCACGCGCATGCTCGACGGCGGCGCCGACCCGCTCTACATGGGACGGCGCATGATCCGCATGGCGACCGAAGACATCGGGCTTGCCGATCCGCGCGCGCTCAGAATCGCGCTCGACGCGTGCGAAACCTACGAGCGTCTGGGCTCGCCCGAAGGTGAACTTGCGCTGGCGGAGGCCGTGCTCTATCTCGCGGTGGCGCCCAAAAGCAACGCCGCCTACATCGCCTACAACAGCGCGCGTGAGCTGGTGCGCAACGATGCATCGCGCCCCGTGCCGGAGCATTTGCGCAATGCGCCGACCAAACTGATGAAGGAACTGGGTTACGGCCGCGAGTACCGCTACGCGCACGACGAGTCCGATGCCTATGCGGCAGGAGAGAATTATTTTCCCGATGACATGGCCCAGCCGAAATTCTACGAGCCGACGCCGCGCGGCCTCGAAGCGAAAATCAAGGAGCGGCTGGATCATCTGCGTGAGTTGGATAAGCAGACGGCCGGGAAAGAACGCAAAGACCGGAAGCGGTGAGCCGTAAGCGGTAAGCCGTAAAAAGGCCTTGCGCTGGGCGTTGTGCTTTTAGCGGCTACTTCTCTTTGGGCGTGACGAAGCCGATGGGGTGTTTCTTCTTCGGTTCCGGCGGGGTCATCAAATCGCGCAGCGCGTCGAACACCACCTTGAATCGTGCGTCGGTTTGGGCTTCGAGTTGATCGAGGCGGCGTGCAAGCTCCTTGTGCGAGGCGAGTGCCTGATTCAGACGCACGAAGGCGCGCACCACGTAGACGCTGACCTCGATTGCGCGCGGGGTATTGAGCACCGAGGCGGCCATCAGTGCGCCGTGCTCGGTGAATGCCAGGGGCGCCGCGGGTGAGAATTTGAGTCTGGCGAGGTGGATGCAATTTGCAACCACCTCGGCCTTCTCCGCCTGGCGCAACTCGAACATGAAATCCTCCGGGAAGCGCTCGATATTGCGGCGCACCTGCTGGTTGAGCCGCTTGGTGGTGACGCCGTAGAGTTCGGCGAGATCCGCGTCGATCATCACCTTGTGGCCGCGGATGGCGAGGATGCGGGTATCGATACGCTCGGCGGGGATCGACTTCATGAGGCCTTAACGCCGCTGGCTTTTTACGGTTTACCGCTCACTGCTCACTGCTCACTGCTTACGACCCACCCCTAAAACCCATACAAGCGCGCCGGATTGGCCACCAGCACTTTTTGACGCTGGGCCTCGTCCGGAATCCAGTCGAGCAGCAGATCGGCGAGCGCGCCGTCGTTCGGCGCGAGGCCGTGCGCGCTGGGGTGCGGCCAGTCGGTGCCCCATACCATGCGATCAGGCGTTGCGGCCACCACGGCCCGGGCAAATGGCGTCACGTCGGGAAAATCGGGCGTTTTATCGGGCAGGAAGTAGGGGCCCATGAGCTTGGCCCAGACATTCTCGCGCTGGAGCAGCCTGAGCAGTGTCTGGAAAGGCGGCGCATCGATGCCGTCGGCGGCGCGCACGCGCCCGAAATGGTCGATCACGATGTCGATGTCGAGTTTGGCCAGTCGTTCCTCGATGCCAGACACTTTCCCGAGATCGAAAAAGAACTGCAGATGCCAGCCCAGCGCCTTCAGGCGCGAGGCAAGGCGCGGTGCCTGTTCCAGTGTCAGGCCCGGCGTCGCGGAGGCAAGATTGATGCGCACGCCGCGCACACCGGCGCGGTGCATGTCTTCCAACTCGCGGTCGCTGATCTGGTCATCGACCACCGCCACCCCGCGGAACGCGAACACGCCCGAACGCAGCGCGTCGAGCATGGCCGTGTTGTCGGTACCGTAGACGCTGGGCTGCACCAGCACTCCGCGCTCGCAGCCCAGGGTTTCCAGCATGCGCACGTAATCGTCTGCCAGTGCATCGGGCGGGATGTAGCTCGCCTGCGGCAGGTACGGGTAGAGGCTTTGCGGGCCGAAGACATGCGCGTGGCAATCACACGCGCCCGGCGGCAGCTTGAATTTTGGCGGGCGGGTGTCGGGAACCGGGCCGGGAATGGTCGGCGCCCGGGCCACGGGAGCGGCGGTTGGCGTATTGGGCATGCGATAAGAGGATTGTTGTCGTTTTTTTGCTGCTGCCGGACTGTAGAACCCGGATAATCGCAGTGTCAAGGGGTGGCCGCGGGACGGCAACTACAGGATAATGTTGACCCTTGCCGGACAGCCCGGCGCTAGGGAAGCTCTGGTTAAACAGGTTTCGTCATTCCCGCGAAGGCGGGACGACTTAATCAGAGGTTCCCTAGGTTGCGTTTTGTCGATCGAGGAAAGCATGCTGGATATTCAATTGTTGCGTAGTGATCTGGAGGGCGTGGCGAAACGGCTCGCCGACCGCGGCTTTACGCTTGATGCGAACGCGTTCCAGGCGCAGGAGACGCAGCGCAAGGCGATACAGACCGAAACCCAGGAACTGCAGGCGAAGCGGAACCAATTGTCGAAACAAGTCGGCCAGGCCAAGGCCAAGGGCGAGGATGCCTCGCAACTGATGGCGCAGGTCACCGCTCAGGCTGATCAGTTGAAGGGGCTCGAGCAGCAACTGGAGGAAGTGCAAGCCAGGCTCAACGATATGCTGTCTGTCATTCCGAATGTGCCGCACGCGAGCGTACCGTTCGGAAAATCTCCGGAAGACAACACCGAGGTGAGGCGAGTGGGAACGCCGCGCCAGTTCGATTTCGCGGTGAAGGACCATGTCGATCTCGGTACCGCGCTTGGCCAGCTTGATTTCGACACCGCCGGCAAGCTGGCCGGGGCGCGCTTCGCCGTGATGAGAAAAGACGTGGCGCGTTTGCATCGGTCGATCGCGCAATTCATGCTTGACGTGCACACGCAGGAGCACGGCTACACCGAAGTCTACGTGCCGTACATGGTGACCGGGGAGTGTGCCAATGGCGTTTCGAGCCTCGCCAAGTTCAAGGACGATCTTTTCAAGATCGAAGGCCGTGATCTTTACCTGATACCGACAGCGGAGTATCCGGTCACCAACTTTGTCAGAGACGAAATCGTCGCCGGCAACAAGCTGCCGCTCAAGTTTGTCTGTCATACGCCATGTTTCCGTTCCGAGGCGGGCTCCTATGGCAAGGACACGCGCGGCATGATACGCCAGCACCAGTTCGACAAGGTCGAACTGGTGCAGATCGCCCATCCCTCCCAGTCGTACGAGTTGCTGGAGGAACTGACCGGCCACGCCGAAACGATACTGAAGAAACTCGATCTGCCGTACCGCACCGTCACGCTTTGCACCGCCGACATCGGCTTCTCTTCGGCGAAAACTTATGACATCGAAGTCTGGCTGCCGGGGCAGAACACCTACCGCGAAATTTC
>CAYIRZ010000263.1:3356-4863 GCA_964365845.1 uncultured Streptomycetaceae bacterium | reverse complement strand
CCATCACGCCGTCGATCCAGCGCGACACCGTCATGCCGGGTTTGGTCATCATCGCTTCGGTGGCGAACTGCTTCTTCAGCCAGGGGAGATCGACATTCCACACCTTTGCCCAATGCACCCAGGAGCCGGGCACGATGCCGTAGTAGCCGGGCAGCGAATCGGGGTTGGGGCCGACGTCGGTCGCGCCCTGGACGTTATCGTGGCCGCGGTAGATGTTGGTGCCGCCGCCGGAGGTGCCGACGTTGCCGAGCGCAAGCTGCAGAATGCAGGAGGCGCGCACCATGGCGTTGCCGATGGTGTGCTGGGTTTGGCCCATGCACCAGACGACGGTGCTCGGGCGGTTCTTGGCCAATGTTTCGGCCACCTTGAGCACCTCCGCTTCGGGCACGCCGCAGGCTTCCTCCACCTTGTCCGGCGTCCATTTCGCCATCACGTCGGCACGCACCTTGTCCATACCATAGACGCGATCCTTGATGTATTGCTTGTCTTCCCAGCCGTTCTTGAAAATGTGATGCAGCACGCCGAACAGGAACGGAATGTCGGTGCCCGAGCGGATGCGCACATACTGGTCGGCCTTGGCCGCGGTGCGGGTGAAGCGCGGATCGACCACGATCATCCTGGCGCCGCCTTCCTTCGCGTGCAGCGAGTGCAGCATCGATACCGGGTGCGCCTCGGCCGCGTTCGAGCCGATGAACATCATCGCCTTGGTGTTCTGCATGTCGTTGTAGGAATTGGTCATGGCGCCATAGCCCCAGGTGTTGGCTACGCCCGCGACCGTGGTCGAGTGGCAGATGCGCGCCTGGTGGTCGCAGTTGTTGGTGCCCCACAGCGACACCCATTTGCGCATGAGATAGGCCTGCTCGTTGTTGTGCTTGGAGGAGCCGACGAAATACAGCGCGTCCGGGCCGGACTCCTTGCGCAGTTCCAGCATCCTGCTGCTGATCTCGCCGAGCGCCTGATCCCAGGAGATGCGCTTGTACTTGCCGTTCTCCAGCTTCATCGGATACTTCAGGCGGTGCGAATGCTCGGTCATGCCGTGCTCGCGCACCGCGGCGCCCTTGGCGCAATGCGCGCCGAGGTTGAGCGGCGAGTCGAATACCGGCTCCTGCCGCACCCAGACGCCGTTCTGCACCACGGCGTCGATGGCGCAGCCGACGGAGCAATGCGTGCACACGGTGCGTTTGATTTCCGTCTTGCCGCCGGCGGATTTGTCGTCGGCGGCGTCGGCGCGACCGATCATGTTGAATGGCAACTGCCCGGCCAGCGTGGCCAACGAGGCGCCTGCGCCAACCGCCACGCCGGAGCGCTTGAGGAACGCGCGGCGGTCGATGGTCTTCGCCAGCATGCCCGCCAGGCCTCTGGCCAGGCGGCTTTGCGCCGAAGGCGCCGTTGCGGATTTACGGGTGAGTAACATAGCGCCCTCCTTCAGACTTTGGTGGTTCTATAGTAATTGCGGATGTGCGCGGAGGCTTGGTAGCCCCTGGTCTTCTTCTTGTCATCCGCGGTT
>CAYIRZ010000263.1:0-3256 GCA_964365845.1 uncultured Streptomycetaceae bacterium | reverse complement strand
CGCATCCCAAGAATCAAGATACTCCAAAAAAAATGATTTTTGTTTCTGCACTGCAACATCGCCGGAACCAAAAAAAATGAGATGACGCATGACCTCGCACAGACCGGACAAATGATCTTCGTACTCGGTTGCCGAACGGGTCTTCGCGAGGCCCATTTCGGTCAAGGTTTCGCGCAGCCGGACCAACACTCTTTCCTGCATGGATTCAGTAAGATAATGCGAGGCATAGGGGGTGATCTCGGCCTTGCCGGTGCCGACGAACACATTGTCGTATTCCGCCTGCGCCGCCTCCGCATCCATCGCCGCCGCGGCCGCACCCAGCGCCCGCCACGCCGCGGCCAGCGGCGTGGTTTCGTCAGCGCCCGCGATTGCACCGGCACCGGCGACGGCGGCGAGCAAGTGCGCGTCCGGACCGGCGTAGAACAGCCGCGCGATCAGCGCGTATACATCGGCGCGCGCCTGATCCTCCTCGAACACCGCCTGCGCCGAATCAAGCGGGGCGGCGTTCACTGCCGGATGCCGAAAATGGTCTGCTCGTTCTTGTTTTCCATCATGTCGATGACGCGGCAATCGCCGCACATCTGCAGGCGCTTCAGGCCATCGCCGGAAAACATGGAGTGCGAGCCCAGCTTGCCCATCATGTTGGCTATCATCTGCTTGTTGCCGAATGGTTTGCCGCAGCGCACGCAGTTGAAGGGAACCGCCTCGTGCAGCACCTGTTCCGCCCTGGCTTGCGGCCCGAGCAGCAGCCGCGGCGCGAGCGTGACCGCCTTCTCCGGGCAGGTATTCACGCACAGGCCGCATTGCACGCAATTGCGCTCGATGAATTTGAGCAAGGGCTGGTCGCGGCCATCGACCAGTGCCGATACCGGACAGGCGCCAACGCAGGCCATGCACAGCGTGCAAGTGTCGCGGTTGACTTTGACCCGGCCCCAGGGTGCGCCCTGCTCCAGCGCGATCTCCACCTGCGGCGTGGGGGCAAACCTGGCCAGATGCTCGAGCGCGAATTCCAGGGTGCTGCGCTTGTCCGCGCTCAGGTTGAAACCTGCGGCGTCGGCGACCGTCGCGGCCGGCGCGAGCGCCCAGACCTCGCGCTCCAGCACGGCCGCGTCTTCGGTGGCCAGCCACTTGAGATGCGTGCCGGCATAGCCGAGCGCATTGACGATGGTCTGGGCGTGGCGCATCTGCTTTTCCACGGCAGGACCGTATTCATCGGCCTCCTGCATGCTCGCGAGCAGCATCACCTGGCTGGCGCCGTAGGCGAGCGCGCCGAGCAGCGTGTCGATGCCGATCGCGGCGACGCTATGGATTTCGAGCGGAATCACCCGCGCCGGCAGGCCGCCGCTCTTCCCCGGCTGGGCGCGGCGGCCAAGCTTGGCGATCAAATCGCGGCTCGTATCCGCATTGTGGAACAGGATGCAGGCATCCTTGCCGCCCGCGCCGCGATAGCTGCCGAGCAGGGTCTTGAGCTGCCGGCCCAGATCCGCTACGCGCGGATAGACATGCGTCATCGCGCCCGACGGACAGACGCTGGCGCAGCCGCCGCAGCCCATGCACAGTTTCGGTTCGACCCTGACATGATCGCCATCGGCCGAAATCGCGCCGGTGGAGCAAACATCGATGCAATTGTTGCAGCCGGCTTTGGCCGAGCGGCTGTGCGCGCAGATCCTCGAATCGTAGGCGAAGAACTTCGGCTTATCGAATTCGCCCACGAGTTGCGCCAGCTGCCCGGCGGCGAGGGACTGCGCCAGCGGATCGCGCCCCGGCGCGAGATAGCCTTGCGGCGGGCGCTTAAGTTTGATCGCCGGCTCGGCGCCGAGATCGAGCACCAGATCGAAACGCTCGCTGCGCGCACGCGCAACGCGCTCGAAATCGACGGCGCCGATGTCGCCGCAGGCCTTGACGCAGGCGCGATGCGACTTGCATTTGTCCGCATCGATCTGGTAGCCGAAATCGATGGCCTGTTCCGGGCAGGCGCGGATGCAGGCATTGCAGCGCGTGCACACTTCCAGGTCGATCGCGTTGACCTGTTCCCAGGCAACTTCGAACGCACCCAGATAACCGCTGACCGAAGTCAGTTGGCCCGACCAGACGGGGTAGCCGCGCACCGGCGGAAGTTCGCCGCCGGTCCCGGCGGCACCCGAACCCCCGGTCACGAGCACGCTCACTTCGAGTTGCTCCTGCAACCGTTCCGCCCACTGCAGCGCGACTTCCGCAGGGCCGGCGATGAGCAACTGCCCGTCCGAGCGGTAGCTGGTGCTGGGAACCGGTTCGGGCTCGGGCAGATCGGCCAGCGCAAGCAACGCGGCGATCTTGGGCGTGGCCTGCCTCGATTCCTTCGACCAGCCGGCGGTCTCGCGGATATTGACGAACTTGAGTTGGTGCTTGGCGCCGGCCTGCTCTGCCAGTTCGGCGAACAGCGGCGCCTCCTGCGTGCAGGCCACCAGACAATCACCGCCTTTCAGGGCTTCCTGAAAAGCGCCGGCTTCGCGCCGGCATAGTTCGGTATGGATGGTGAGGGGCGCGCCGAGTTTCAATGCGACCGCCAAAGCCTTGGCGTCGAGCGCCATGGTCTGGTTGCAATCGCACAGCTTGATCGTCTTATCGTCCGGCATCGCTCTTGTCCGGTGGCGGCGGCGATTCCGGCAGCGTAGTCGTGTCGGCCGCGGCGACAGACACCGGAATTGCCGCTTTCCCGGTGCTGGCGGCCGCGTCGTCGCTCGCGTTCGTGCCTGGCTGCTTTTCGTCGTCGAAGAACAACAGGTCCTTCGCCTGATTCAGCCGGCGCAGCATCGCTTCGGGAATGGGATCGGGTTTGGAGTAGTCGTCGATATAGGTATCGAGCCCGTCCATCACGTTGAAGTGCGGGTCGCCGAACAGTTTTTTCAACGCCGTGCGGCGCAGTTTTTCGTCCACCTGCGGGTCGAAAAATTCCTTGTATTCGGCGCTGCCGCGCTCCGCTGTTTCCGCTGCCGGCTGCTCAGTGCCCGGTGCGTGCTGCGCCGCGGGAGCTGCGACCGACAACTCACCAGCCTGCGGGGCGCCGGCGGGCGCCTCCTCTTTCGTCTCCAGCTTGCGCCGCGACCAGCGCGATAGGAAGGGTTCCTTGTCGTCCACGGCCGTCAATCCCTCTTTGCGCCTTTGAACGAAGGCGGACGGCTGCGCCGCTTGGGCTCGGGCTTATAGTGCTGGTTGACGAATTCACCCAGCCAGTCGCACATATCGCGCGGCATGGGTACCGTATCCACCTGTTCGC